>NZ_JBHSHQ010000005.1:0-3354 GCF_042652985.1 Ruoffia tabacinasalis
TGGATTGTTTCCTCTGTAGTAATTGTTACTGGTTCAGAAGTAGCCTCTGAACCGTCTAATAATTCAACATTCTTAGGTCGAACCCCTGAGACAAAGTTATCTTCATTAATATGTTTAGCTAATGGACCGGATGGACCTGAAGCTAAAACATCCACTGTTAAGATCCCCTTCATTGGATAGACTCCAATTCGAGCTGTTCCACCACAGTCAATAACCGCAGTCGCAATCTCATCATCTGGAACAGAATTATTAAAGCCATCAATAGCTTCCCCACCCGTAAGCTCAGCAATTCTTTTAGCAACCGGATGAATTCCTCCACCCGTTACCGATACGATTTTATTCTTTTTACCTTCTGGATGGATCTCTAATCCTTTACCCCAGCCACCTTGGCCTTTGTTTACTTTTACTTTCTTATAGCTCATATTATAATACCTCCGCTTTTATACACATTACGCTGTTTCAGTAACATTTGCTGGCACGCCTTGTTTTTTAATCAACAGTTTCGTGATCCACTCCGTTACTAATCCACGCATCAGAATAACAACTAATCCCGCTAAAAAGTATCTTGTTGCTAATGAACCCAATGAGTATCCTGCTTCAGCTACCCCATTTGCAATTCCAAGATATACAAATAACTCACCAGCATTAGCATATGGGAATAGACCCGTCACTGGATGCAAAAAAGAAACAATTGCATCGTAAAATGCTGGTTTATGTTCTTCTTTTACAAACTTACCAAATGTATAAGCCATCGGATTTGTTAGTAGCATCACTGAAAGCATTGGCATCAAACTATAACGAAGTATTTTATATTTCGCCATTGATTGTACCCATCTAGTTACTCTTTCTTCACCTATAAAAGCAATTAGAGCATTTGTAAAAGTTAGCAAAACAACTAATAACGGTACAATACCAGTCATAAACTCAACAAATTGATCTGCTCCTGCTTGAAATAAACCTATAAAATTAGTACCGAACCATTCAATAACTTGCATATTTATATACCCCTATCTAATCCCTAATCTGCAACCGGTCTCATTTTTTTGTTTAACAATTTTAATAAGGCTTGGTTGCGTAAACTGTTTTTTTCATTTTCCAGCCGTTTTAAAAATTTTTTATCGATTCTAATGTTTAATATATCTTCTATTGGCTTGAATTTAGAGAAAATTGTATTACCTTTAAATTCATAGGCTTCAACTATAATATTCCCTTCATCTAAAACTACAACAACAATAACTGTCCTTAGTAAATTTTTCGATCTTTCTGTTTTCAATTCAAAGCCTTTAGTATTATTATACTTTTGCACTAATTGTCGGATAAATTTATCATAGTATCGTAACTGATAAACACTTAAGCCCATTTGTAAAATAATAATTATAATTGCTAGAGCAACGATTGCTTCGATCATTTGAGTCACCTCTTAAAAAAATTCTTTCTGGGACTTTATTATTCCCAGAAAGAACAATATACCACACTATAAAAATCCCTTCTACCAATCAGCTTAATTAAAATATCATTGTTTTTTAATTACCCAATTGTTTCATCTTGAATTTTACGTAATCTATAAACTGTTGTTGATTTATCTAACTCAACATCTTCTTCTGTAATAAATGTTCCTTCAGGGATATCACGTTTAGCGATTGTATTTCCAACAATTAGGCCAATTGGAATATGACCTTTTTCTAATGTTTCACTATGTTTTTCAATTACACCACGAACTGAGTACCCGCCAATTCCGTCTACTCTTTCACCTGCTTTAATATCTTTTTTCGTTACAGCAACTGTATCAGAAACAGGCGCTCCTAATGGAACAATTGCATGATCATTCTCTAATACTGCCTTCGCAATAGTTCTTGGCGTTTCAAGACTTGCTAAGTGATATGGACGGTATAGAATATGATGATCTTGATCTCCTTTTTTCATTAAATAGTTCATCTCATGAGTTACACCATCATTTTGTCCTTTTACGATCACAAATACACCTGGTGCTAGTCCATCAATATATTCTACAACTCCAAATTGACTTAAAACCCCGCCATTTTCTTTTAAGTCTAATTTCTTAACTGTTTCATCTAAATCACCTGATTCTCCATGCATACCTACAACATCAGGAACAAAACCAAGCGCATTAGACAATAGATTCATCTCTGCCATCGTTTTAGTTCCATCTTGAAAGGCTGTTAGCATATGAGAGTTCATATTTTTCGAATCTGCTTCTTCTTGTGCAGTATCTGGATTAGCATGAATTTTTAATTTATTATTTTTACCTTTACCAGCTACTAGCACCTCCATACCCATTGATTTAGCAAATTCATATAATTCAACAATTGCCGCTGGCTCGTCTCCATCAGATCCTGTATAAACTAGTCCAGCTGATGAATATAATTGATGCATTAAAGAACCAATTGTAATATCAATCTCAACATTCAGTAACACTAAATGCTTTTTAGCTAGTAGAGTAGCTAATGAAACTTTTGCACCAACTTCAGTTACTCCAGTTGCTTCCACAATAATTTCAACATTGTCATCATTAATAATCTCATTAAAATCTGTAGTTGTGTGAATGTCTACTTGTTCTTTCGAACTAGCATTAAAAGCCTCCGCAGCTTTGTTAGCGTTATCAATATTTAGGTCACTAATTCCCGTTACAACCATACCAGGTATTGTTGAAATTTGTGCAATCATTCCATAACCCATTTGACCTGCACCGATTACTCCAACTTTAATTGGATTATTTTCTGCTTCACGTTTTTGCATTTTTTGATAAAGTGTCATTACTTTTTCCTCCTGTTTTGTCATATGATATTGTTAATGTCTTTTGCTACAACTTCATATTATAATGTTTTTTGGCATATGTCAATAGATATGTCAAAAGTCATCAAATTATTTACTTCACAAACTTTTTACTTTACATCCTTAGCGTGAATGCCCTAACATTCCTTTTAAAATGGCTATGTATAGTTTCTTTTGCCCACACGCCTTTCACATGATAATTATAACTGATAACTCTTTTTATATTGTTTTTTTAGAATAAAATCATATAAATGAATGATATATCCAAAGTCTTAAACGAGTAATTCTATACATTTTATCAGATATCTCAATAATATAGTCGTTAAATATTGACTACACTATATTTTATTTTTTTAACGCGATTACTATAATTCCTCAAACAAAGAGGCTTACACAAAATGATAAATTTTGTGTAAGCCTCTTCATTTTTTTATTTCAATCAAAAATTCAAAATTGGCAATAACATATGTTTCAAGTTTTAGTACATTCCAAAACTAAATACCCACGCAATTACAACCGCTAACGCTCCAGTAATTACTCGACTATATAATATCGCAGGTA
>NZ_JBHSHQ010000006.1:0-37523 GCF_042652985.1 Ruoffia tabacinasalis
TGGATTGTTTCCTCTGTAGTAATTGTTACTGGTTCAGAAGTAGCCTCTGAACCGTCTAATAATTCAACATCCTTAGGTCGAACCCCTGAGACAAAGTTATCTTCATTAATATGTTTAGCTAATGGACCGGATGGACCTGAAGCTAAAACATCCACTGTTAAGATCCCCTTCATTGGATAGACTCCAATTCGAGCTGTTCCACCACAGTCAATAACCGCAGTCGCAATCTCGTCATCTGGAACAGAATTATTAAAGCCATCAATAGCTTCCCCACCCGTAAGCTCAGCAATTCTTTTAGCAACCGGATGAATTCCTCCACCCGTTACCGATACGATTTTATTCTTTTTACCTTCTGGATGGATCTCTAATCCTTTACCCCAGCCACCTTGGCCTTTGTTTACTTTCACTTTCTTATATTCCATCTTCTAATCCTCCGATTTTTGAATTATTAAATTAAACTGTTGCCTGACTTCTTCTAATCAATAATTTTGTAATCCACTCTGTGACGATTCCTCTTATTAATATAACAACAACACCAGCCATTAAATATCTTACGGCTAATGGACCTTGGCTGTACCCTGCTTCACTAACACCGTTAGCAATTCCTAGATATACAAACAATTCTCCCGCATTCGCATAAGGAAACATACCCGTTACCGGATGTACAAAACTTACTGCGGCATCGTAAAAGGCTGGCTTTTGTTCTTCCTTGACAAATTTACCAAAAGTATACGCCATTGGGTTAGTTAACAGCATAACTGCTAATACAGGCATAACTGTATATCTTAATATTGCATATTTTGAACTTTTTTGAATCCAACCGTGAACTCTCTCTTCCCCTATAAATGCTATTACAGCATTTGTAAATGTTAATAATACAACTAATAACGGTACTATTCCTGTAATAAATCCTACAAATTGATCTGCCCCAGCTTGAAAAATCCCGATAAAATTTGTCCCAAACCACTCTATGTATTGCATGATTACCCTCCTATTGATAACGCTTCCATTGTTTTTTGTAAAGAAACCTACATATCATAGGTTTCTTAGTGTCTATTCTCCAATAACTGTAATTGAACACTTTCTTGTACGTGATCTAGTAGTGTCAAAATCCACAAAATATATATAGCCTGTAGAACCTACACCTAAATTTCCTTTTTCTACATCGAATGACTCACTTGAACCAATAATTGTTGCTTTTAAATGAGCATCACCATTCCATAAAGCAGATCTATCTCCATTTGGAAGATACTCATCCGCATTTGGCCAAGATTCCACTGCCTGATAATGCTCCTCACCAGGATAAATAAATGTATCTGCAGATGTATGATATGGAATAATTTTTTCTAATGCATTGTTTAGATCTTGTTGTAACGACTCTACTCCTTCTTCATTTTCATCATGGGCATATTCCTCATAAAACACAGCACATGTAGTGTGAGGACTAACCACTGTCACAATACCATTTTCTACTTCACTATCCTCTATTGCCTTTCTCACCTCTTTAGTAATATCGATATATGTAGGTATACTTCCCTTTGACTTTAATTCAATTTTTTCTTTAAACATTTTCATTACTGATTCCTCCTATTGCTTAGAAGCCTTATAAGCAGCTTCAATCATTTCAATTAACATCTGTTCTGGATTAGCTGCCTTTGTAATCCCGCTCGTACAACCTGTTCCATCAGCCCCTAGTTTAATCGTCTTGAACACATCCTCAGCTGTACTAATTCCCGCTGCTTGCATTATTAAAATGTTTTCGTCCACTTCATGAATTGCACTATTTGTAGCTTCAACATAAGATTCATCACTTGTTTGACCAGTACCTATTAGCTCAGTTGGTTCACAAAGAATTATATCTGGTTTTAACATTGCTACTGCCTTCGCTTCGTCAATTGAATCTGCACAAACTACAGAAATAATTCCTAACTCTTTCGCACGTTTAACAGATGCAGTTACTTCACTTAGTTTCATCGGCTGTTCAGCATGATTTAAAAATGTTGCTCTTGCTCCAGCGTTATAAATTGATTCAGGCAGTACATGTCCCATTCCTCGTCCAGGTTGAATGCCATCCATATGTTGCGCTGTAACAATTACATGCTCTGTTTCATCAGCTATCGCTTTTAGATCTGAAAATGGAGCAGTAACAAAAATACTTAAATCTGGATATTTTTTGGCTTGCTCGTCTGCTACTTTAGCTAATTTTAGTAAATCATCACCATATAGAAATGACTTTGGATTAAACATAAAAAATGGTTTATTAATTTTAACTTTAGACAATTTTATTCCTCCTATAAATTTACCGGCTGAGTTTCAAATACATCATAATAGTGATTAAGCACTGATTTCATTCTTTCATTCGCAATTTTTTTCAATTCTATATAATCTGTTGGCTTTTCTTCAGTGATAGCTTCGATCGCACCGTTAATGAAATCTGAATAAATATTGATTTTTACAATTCCACTCATTGCACATCTATTTAAGTTTGTATCTCCAGTTGAAGAACCACCATGTAATACTAATGGTACATCTGTCATTCCATGTATATCCTCTAATCTATCAAAACTTAGTTTTGGCTCACCTTTATAAACTCCATGAGCTGTTCCTATCGAAACTGCTAAGGAATCTACTCCAGTCTCTTTAACGAATTGAATAACATCTTTTACTTCTGTATATACAGAATCAGTTAAAACACTTGATTCTGAAGTATCATTAGCTCCTACGTGACCTAATTCTGCTTCTACAGTTACATCATATTTATGCGCGTAATCCACAACTTCTTTAGATATTTTGATATTTTCATCAAAAGGCTTTTCTGATGCATCTATCATCACTGACTTAAAACCAAGTTCTATAGCTTTAAAGATATAATCTGGATCTGCACCATGGTCTAAATGAAGAGCAATTGGTACTGTTGCTTTTTCAGCAAAATACTTACCGATAATAGCCGCTTCTTCTAATGAAATAATATCTCTATGTGATTGTGCAAATGCAAGAAGTAAAGGTAAACCTCTTTTTTCTGCTATCTCTACATATGATCTAGCTGAATCTAAGTCAATAAAATTTGCAGCTGGAACAGCAAATCCTTTTTCTTGCGCTTCTTTAAATATCTGTTTTGTATTTACTAACATAATTGAACCCTTCCTTACATTTGTTTGATCATTTGACATTTGTTCTAAATATATATTATACTTCATGAAAGCGTTTTTCAACCGTTTTGTGTCATCAGACAACATATATATCATATGCCAATTTTTAGTAAAAATAAGGAGGTTTCTTTACAAATGTATAACCGTGATTCGCTTATTGTTCAAGTTGCAACTTTGTATTATAAGGAAAAGCTTACCCAAGCAACCATAGCAAAACGCTTGCACATTTCTCGTCCAACAGTATCTCAGATGCTTAATGAGGCTAAAGAACGCGGCATCGTTACTATAACTATCCATCATCCTGATTCTAATTTATATTCCCAACAATTTTCTTTAATTGAAAAATACAATATTTCTACCGCTCACATTGCAAACAATGGAAGTAATTCTAATAATATAAAAAAAGAACTAGGACAACTGTGTGCACAATATATTGAATCTCGCATTAATGAATTTAATACTCTTGGTTTAGGCTGGGGTTCTACTATTCTCGAATACGTTAACGAAGCTAATTATGTTGATTCAGATTCTTTAGAAATTATTCCGTTAATTGGTGGCATTGGCATTCAAGATACTCATTATCATTCCAATCACTTAGCTTTTCGTCTTAGTGAAAAATATAATAGTAAAGTTTCATACTTTTATGCACCCGCAATAGCTGAAAGTAAAGAGGTAAGAGATTTATTTGCATCCACTGCTTTATATCAAGATATTTATAAAAAAGGACTCGAAGTAGATATTGCAGTGCTAGGGGTTGGGAATCCAATTGAGTCTTCTACTTATAAAATATTAGGATATTTTACAAAAGAAGAAGAAGATGAAATTCGTAATAGCGGTGCAATTGGTGATATAGTTGGTAGTTTTTTTAATGAAGCCGGTGATTCTGTCTATATCCCAGTAACAGAGCGTATGATGGGCATTACTTTAAATGATTTAAGGAATGTTAAAGAAGTCATCGTTATTGCTTCGGGAAAAGAAAAAGTTCAAAGTATACGAACTTTATTAAATATGGGAGTAGTTGATCATTTGATTATCGATCAAGAGATTTCAGATGCTTTATTAAATTGAGAATATATACATTATATTATTATAAAAACACAAAAAACCGGCATAACTTTTCTTAAGTCATGCCGGTTTTCTTATCTAAAAATATTTATTTAATTATTTTCCAAACGCTTCAGTGTATTTGCTTACAACATTTTCTGCAGTAAAGCCGAAGTATTCAATCACTTCTTCACCTTTACCTGATGCTCCAAAGCGGTCAATTCCTAATGTTACACCATCTAGACCTACATAACGTTCCCAACCGAATGTTGCTCCCATTTCGATTGACATACGGTTACGTACAGCTTTTGGTAAGACACTTTCTTTATATTCTGCTGATTGCTCATCGAATAAGTTTTGTGCTGGTAATGAAACAACTGAAACGTCTACGCCTTGTTCTTTTAATTTTGCTTGTGCTTCTACAGCTAAGCTAACTTCAGAACCAGTAGCAATTAAGATACCTTCAGGAGTTTCACCTTCACTTGACGAGATAACATATCCACCTTTACGTACACCTTCTTCTGCTTTCGTGTCAGAACCTTCTAATACAGGTAAGTTTTGGCGAGATAACACTAGCATTGTTGGACGGTCGCTTGACTCAACAGCAATCTTCCATGCTGCGAATGTTTCGTTTACGTCCGCTGGACGAATTAAGTTTAAGTTAGGCATTGCACGGAACGCTGCTAATTGTTCGATTGGCTCGTGGGTTGGACCATCTTCCCCAACAGCTACTGAATCATGCGTCATAACGTATGTTACTGGCAATTGTGAGATTGCAGATAAACGAACTGCTGCTTTTAAGTAGTCAGTAAATACGAAGAATGTTCCCCCGTAAACTTTTGTCCCACCATGTAAAGCAATACCATTCAACATAGCCGCCATTGCGAACTCACGCACACCGAACCAAATGTTGCGTCCAGCGCGGTCTTCTGGCATAAAGTCTACATCAGAATCAATCATTGTTTTGTTTGATCCAGATAAGTCAGCTGATCCACCCCATAAGTATGGTACTGTTTCTGCTAAAGCTTGGATTGCTTTACCACTTGATGCACGACTTGCTTCTGCTTTTGCATCTGCTGCTTGATATTCTAATTTCGCATCATAATCTTCAGCTAGATGACCATTGAATCCTTGTTCAAATGCTTCTGCTTTTTCTGGATTAGCTTCTTTATAAGCATTGAAAGTTTCTAACCATGCTTCATATGCTTCTTTACCACGTGCTTTTACTTTTTCATCAAATAATGCTTTGGATTCTGCTGGAACATCAAATGGGTCATGATCCCAACCGTAGACTTTACGCGTTGCTTCCCAGTTTTCAGCACCTAGTGGGTTACCGTGAGTATCCGCAGTACCTTGTTGAGGAGACCCGTAACCAATTACTGTTTTAATTTCAATTAATGTTGGTTTACCTTTGTTATCTTTTGCTTCTTGAATTGCATTTGAAATAGCATCTAAATCTGTTCCTTCTTCAACACGTAAGTAGTTCCAGTTTGCTGATTCGAAACGTCCTTTAATGTCTTCATTGAATGCTTTATCTAAATCACCGTCTAGTGAAATATCATTTGAATCATATAGAACAATTAATTTATCTAATTGTTGACGACCTGCGAATGAAATGGCTTCATAGCTAATTCCTTCCATTAAGTCTCCGTCACCTACTAAAGTATATGTGTAGTGATCGATAACTTTATGCTCGTCTGTGTTGTAGATAGCTGCTGTATGTTGTTCAGCCATTGCCATACCAACTGCTTGTGCAATCCCTTGTCCTAATGGTCCAGTAGTTGCTTCGACACCATCTGTATGACGGTATTCTGGGTGACCTGGCGTACGACTTTCAACTTGACGGAAGTCTTTTAAGTCATCAATCGTTACATCGAAACCACTCATGTGTAATAAACTGTATAGTAAAGCTGAACCATGTCCTGCAGATAATACGAAACGGTCACGGTTTGGCCAATCAGATAATTCTGGGTTCACATTTAAATGTCCTGCCCATAAAGCATATGCCATTGGTGCTGCTCCCATAGGTAAACCTGGGTGACCAGAATTTGCCTTCTCAACTTGTTCCACACTTAAAGCACGTAATGTATTGACCGCTACTAAATCTTTTTCGTTAAACATTATATTCCTCCAAAGAATTTTTTTTATTTTTCTATTAATGCGAATGTTTCTTCAAAACTAACGTCTGTTACCTTATTATCTATAACCGCTGTACATCGCTCCGTCTTTCCTTCTCTTAATAAAGCAACAGCGTGTTCTCCGAAATCTAAACCTAAAATCCGATCCTCGGCAACTGGATTTCCACCTCGTTGGATATGACCAAGTAATAATGGATGAATTGGATATCCTGTCTCACGTTCGACAACTTCTTTAAACTCTTGAGCTGACATGACACCTTCTGCAATGATGAATAACTGATATCGCTTATTCATATCTTGGGATTTTTCGATGGTTTCTTTTACTCGTTTCACATCAAAATCTCCTGGTTCAGCAATTATACCATCTGCGTCTAGCGCGCGACCGGTCCATCTTGCAATATCTCCAGCTCTACGGCCCATCACCTCAATACAATAAAGATGTTTATGGCTTGACGCAGATTGCATGATAATATCAACCGTTTCAACAACATTACGAACAGCAGTTTTAAAGCCTAAAGTTAATTCTGTAAGTGGAATATCATTATCAATCGTTCCAGGAATCCCAATGGTTTGTATACCTAGTTTCGATAAACTATAAGCACCATGATATGACCCATCTCCACCAATGACAACTAGTCCATCTACATTATCTTGCTTTAATTGCTTAGCAACTCCAGCTTGAACCTCGGCTTTTTTGAATTCTTCCGACCTTGACGTACCTATGAAAGTTCCGCCCACATGATGATGTGGTTTTACAACTTCAGGTGTCAATTCAATATAATCATTCGCGATTAAACCAGCATACCCCTCTAGATAACCACGAACTTCGATGTTATGTTTGCGTGCCTCATCAACAATTCCGTTAATGGCCGCATTCATTCCTGGAGCATCGCCCCCGCTTGTTAGTACACCAATACGCTTCATCTGACTCTCCTAAATCTGATTTTTACACTAAAGCTAATACAAATTATAGTTTAACAAATATGCTCAATATAATCATTTGTAAAGCACTTATCAAACTAAAAAATACTTCTTATGAATGATTATACAACGCTTTCACAACATTGTAAAGCATATGCCACATCATGTGTCGAATGTCACAAACCTTACCATTCGCCTCTACCCAATGCCAGTATTTAGGTCTATTCAGTATACAATTCCCTTCAAATAACATATAACTGAATATTGATACTCTTGGGTTATGCCCGAGTTAGGAGGTAGGCAATGTTAGTAGTTGAAGGTATGACAAGTTGGCAAAAACATCGTCGCATTATTTTCCCACAAGTATTACCGATTGCGTTACCCAGTTTAGGAAATGCGTTAATTGATTTGTTAAAAGATACTTCGTTACTGTTCTTAATCGGTTTAGTCGATATAATGGGACAAGCAGATATTATAATCGCGAACACTTCCGGTGTTTATCAACTTGAAGTATATATTGCGATAGCGTTAATTTACTGGGCGCTGTCTTCACTTCTCGTATTCGGATTGAATTTCATCGAGAAGCGTTATAGTCGCTACTATCAAAGATAAGGAGGTTAAGTACATTGAATTTTGATACACAAGTTATGATTGATACTATTTGGGTTGTCATGCTGGCTGTACCGCGGACTTTTGGAATTGCTGCTATGGTGTTAGTCTTTGGGACTTTATTAGGGGCTGTCTTCGCACAATTAAAGATGAAGCCTGTACCGGTTATTACACCACTCGTTCGTCTATTTGTCTCTTATATGCGCGGGGTGCCGTTAATCGTTCATTCAAATGTGTCATGGGTGGCATTGCACGTATGGATATTACACATAATAATCGCAACCCTCTTCGTCATCAAATTTACCGTTCAATTACAGAGTCTGGTGGAAAGCACTTAATTCTTACACCTGGGTGTGGGATTAGACATCCTTTTGAAGAAGATACAATTCGTTATTTACAGAAAGTAAAAATCGAAACTGAAGCGTTATTAAATAAGTAAGTCAATAATTAAACCGTCCTTTCGAGGACGGTTTTTCTTGTTTATGAGGTCACGAGATCTCAACAAAAAACCGAGGCTGTTTTTACACAGTCTCGGTTTAATTTTCTTTAAATTAGTATGCTCTGGCTAACCAAACAGTTTCTTTCGCTGGTTTACCTGTGACGATACATTCAGCTTTTTTGTCAACTGTACCATCTACTGGAATGTTACGTGTTGTGAAACCAGTGCGTTCTTTAATCTTCGCTTCTGATTCTTCCGTTCCGTCCCATCCTGCTAAGATCCAACCTGGGTTTTCGTTTGCAGCTTTTTTCGCTTCAATATGGTTTTCAAGTTCTTCTAATGTATTGATGTCCGTATAGATGTGTTGTGAATTGCGTTCGCGTGCTGATTCTAATAGGCGATTTTGCATTTCATCTAAGGCATTTTCGATGTAATCAGCAAAGTTTGCGAATTCAACATCTACTTTTTCATCTAAGTCACGCGCTTTAACGATGACTTTATTGTTTTCTAAGTCACGTGGTCCAATTTCTACACGAAGTGGCGCACCGCGTAATTCCCATTCATTGAATTTGTAACCTGGACGGTTGTCGCTTCCGTCGATGACTGTACGGATTTGCTTGCTTGCTAATTCTTCATTCAGTTCATAGATTTTGTCCATGATCGCTGGGTTCTTTTGCCATGGTCCAACAGGAATGAATACGACTTGTTGCGGTGCAACTTTTGGTGGCATAATTAGTCCTTGGTCGTCACCGTGAGACATGATCATTGCTCCGATTAAACGTGTTGATACACCCCATGATGTCGTGAATGCGTGAACGTGTTCGTTGTCGCTGTTTAAGTATTTGATATCAAAAGCTTCAGCGAATTTCGTTCCCATGTAGTGACTTGTCCCTGCTTGAACAGCTTTTGTATCTTGCATCATTGCTTCAACAGAGTAAGTTCGTTCTGCACCAGCAAAGCGTTCTGAAGGTGTTTTTTCACCTTTAAATACTGGAATAGCTAATACGCCTTCAATCACTTCTGCATAAATATCTAACATACGTTGTGTACGTCTTTTAGCTTCTTCAGCATTGGCGTGAGCCGTATGCCCTTCTTGCCATAAGAATTCTGACGTACGAAGGAATGGCATTGTACGTTTTTCCCAGCGAAATACATTTGCCCATTGGTTCATTTCCATTGGTAAATCACGGTATGAGTTAATCCATTTAGAATACGCATCACCAAACATCGTTTCTGATGTTGGACGTAGCGCTAAGCGCTCTTCTAATGGCTCACCCGCAGCTTCAGTAACCCACGGTAATTCTGGTGAGAATCCTTCAATATGATCTTTTTCTTTATTGAAGAAGCTCTCAGGAATTAACATTGGGAAGTATGCGTTACGGATACCTTCTTGTTTGAATCTGTAGTTTAAAGCTCCTTGAATATGCTCCCAAATTTCGAAACCGTTGGGTTTGAAAATCATACAACCACGTACGGGTGAATAGTCCATTAAGTCAGCTTTTTGAATTGTTTGGATATACCATTTTGAAAAATCTTCTTTTCTCGTTACCATAGTAACCTCCTGTTTAATTTTGTGCATAAAAAAACTGTTCCCGTCCAAATAAGGACGAAGAACAGTTGATCTCCGCGGTACCACCTCAGTTGTCGGCATGTTGCCAACCAGCTTAGAGCCGATAAGGAGGCGAGTCCATAAACTGTTTAGTAGGTTCAACGAATGAGTGGGCACGTCACTTTCAGCCTAGGTGACTTTCTCTTATTACCATCAATTCGTTTACTATTCTAACAATGCTTATATTATAGCTATTTGTTGTATAAAGTTCAATCTCTTTGGACAATTGTGTCTTGATTTTCATTCATTTCATATTGATCAAGCGCTCGCATACTAGAAAGTGGCCAGTAAATATAATCTGCCTCTCCGATAATATCTTCGGCGTCGATGAAGCCAAATGCCCGTCCGTCAAGTGAATTGCGACGGTTGTCTCCCATAACGAAGACTTGCCCTTCCGGTACGGTTGCAGTTCCAGTAATTTCTTCTAATTGAAAATCACTCGTAAAGTTTCCTAATACATCTGCGCGCATGTCGTCTAAATACGGTTCATCCATTTGAACGCCGTTTAATATTAATTGGTCATCTTGATAAGCAACTGTGTCCCCGGGCACTCCAATTACACGTTTAATATATAAACTTTGCGGCTCGTCTGAAGGAATCGGTCCTCCAGGTGCTGGGAACACGACCACATCAAAGCGCTCAATATCGTTTAATTTCATCATAAACATTTTCTCGCCGTCATGTAATGTGTATTCCATTGATCTTCCATCCACAATAAACGGTTCCATGACGTACGCATAAAACACTTTAATTCCTAGAAAAATCACTGCAACCCAGATAAGCGTGCTGATTATTTCTCTGATAATACCTTTAAAAGTCATCTTTTACCTCAATCTACTTAATCTTTACTATCCATTACTGTATCGATGGCTAACACGACCGCAATTACCATAACTGGGTCAACTTCTTCCGAATCGATATTAAATTCAAATGTATCGCTCATAGCAAAGAATTTTTTATTTATTTGAGCAATTAAATCTCCTTCTCGATCATAAATAATATAATCGTGCGCAAAGTAATCGCCTTTTATTGTCCAACCAATTTTTTCAATATCAAATTGTGGTTTAAATAACGTGATGCGTTTGCGAATACTTGCGACTTCTTGACCTCGGACAAAGACGTCCACTTGTGGCATGAGTGATAATACTTTTTGTTTAACTAAAGCGACCTCTTCATTGGTCTCCATGTTAATGATGTGCAATTTTCTACCAAGTGTAAGAAACTCTCCGTCCACTTTGTAAACCGGCTTCTGATTGCTATCGACAATATTAAAATTCTGTTTAAATGATAACATTTTTTGTTTCATGTATAATTGCATTTATATCACCCCTTGAGCCTTATTATAATCTTATTATATTTAATGTTCAATTGTATTTAAGAAAATGTTTTTACTATAAAATGTATACTAATAAAAGCGGAGGGAATTATTTGTGAAACTAGCTCGTTATCAAGATGTATTAGACTTTTGGTTTGCCCCTGAAAATGCGGACTTGTTATTTGAGAAAAATGATGATTTCGATTCCGAAATTAGACAGCGTTTTGGAAAAACTTGGGAAGCCGCATGTGCTGGCTTGTTATGGGAGTGGCGTGACCATCCATATGGGCGCCTCGCTGAAATTATTGTGCTCGACCAATTCTCGCGTAACTTATGCCGAGGCGACGAGAAGAGTTTCACCCAAGATGCGATGGCACTCGTCTTAGCGCAAGAATTATATCAGCTTCCTGAGTTTGAAGAAGAATTCTCTATTCATGAAAAATGCTTCGCGATGATGCCTTTCATGCATTCCGAATCTGCTGAAATTCACGAAACTGCTTTGCGTATCTTTACTGAAATCGGTGACGAGAATACACTGCACTATGTAAACTTACATAAAGATATCATTGACCGCTTCGGTCGCTATCCTCATCGGAACGAGATTCTAGGACGTGAGACCACTCCGGAAGAAGCAGAGTTTCTGACTGAACCTGATAGCAGTTTCTAATATAAAAAGTCCGCAGCAAATGTGCTACGGACTTTTTTCTGTTTTGGGTTGGGTCATTTGGTGTATTCGCCAGCTCAGGCATTTGAGCTGGCGCAGTTGGTGCTGATTCGCCAGCTCGGGTGGTTGAGCTGGCGTAGTTGCACATGATTCGCTAGCTCACGGATCTGAGCTGGCGCAGTTGTACTTGATTCGCTAGCTCACGGATCTGAGCTGGCGTAGTTGCACTTGATTCGCTAGCTCAGGGATTTGAGCTGGCGTAGTTGCACATGATTCGCTAGCTCACGGATTTGAGCTGGCGCAGTTGCACATGATTCGCTAGCTCACGGATCTGAGCTGGCGTAGTTGCACATGATTCGCTAGCTCACGGATCTGAGCTGGCGAATCAACTCGCTTTCCTAAACATTTTGCCTTTAAATCTCTATTTCATAGTAAGTTTTATTTGTTTTCCCCACTTTCTTAAAGTTTTTCCCAAGTATGTCTCGGATTAGGGATCTTGACGCTGCGCTTGCGCCCATAAACTGATACACATTTTCTGTTGTGACCATGTCACTGTTATCAAAGAATAAATATCGCAGTTGCCGTGCGGATCTGAGAATCATTTCTGATTTTGCTTCTACATTATGGCAGTGTCGGCATGTTACTTTTCTTAAAGAGATTTCTACATCAAATCGGTGACAGGCTGGACAAGTAACGCCTTTATGGATAGTCGCAAAGTCTTCTATCGGCAAACCTGTAGGCTGGAACGGATTTTCAATCGAATAGCGGTTCAAGACTTTTTGTATTCTATTCAAATGTGCTGGTAACAGAGGTTGGGCCAGAAATTCGGTCTGCTTTTTCAAGAAGTTTCTAAATTGGTTGCGCTGTATAATTTCATAGTCAAATTCATAATCGAGTTTAACTTGGCAATGTTCATTGATGAAAATCATCGCACCGGTTACTTTAATATTTTCGGAGACTTCATTGGCAATTCGTGTTAGGCGCCGTACTTTGGTCGCCATGGCATTCATAAAATTATTTTCCATTAAGTGCGTGTTAATATAGCATTCGTGATTTCTATATTCAAAAGCGCCATCAAAATTCTTCACTTCAATAACTAACCAGTGATTTTCTTTGATTAATAGGAAATCAGCTTGCATCGTGCTTTTGTAGTTGAACCAGTAGTCTGAAAGGACATGCCAATTATCATCGGCGTATTTTTCTAACCATTGAGAAACTTCTGATTCTCCGATATAGCCTTGTTTTAAAGACCAAAATCGACGTTTCTGTTCTTCAGCTAAATTTATTTGGCGAATAACCGACATTTCGAGTTGAATGAGTTCGGTATTTTTCTGCATTTTATCACCCCTATATATATACGTAAAAAAGGGCGATTTTCATTTTTTATTTTAAAAATTAGTCATCTAAATTTAAAGTAAGTGCGTTCATTGCGACAATAATTGTTGAAAGTGTCATTAAAATTGCACCGAGCGCGGGCGAAATAGTGATTCCGATAGGTGCCAAAAGACCCGCAGCCAATGGAATTGCAATGAAATTGTAGCCTGCTCCCCAAAGTAAGTTTTGGTTCATCTTGCTGTTTGTCTTGAAAGACAGTTCGATAAAGGATTCAATGTCGCCGGGTTCAGATTGGGTTAAGACAACGTCTGCGGAATCAATTGCCACTTGCGTTCCGGCTCCAATGGCGACTCCGACATCAGCCAATGCGAGTGACGGCGCATCATTCACACCATCTCCAACCATAATAACCGTCTTACCTTCAGACTGTAGACTTTTAATTAAATCATATTTGTCTTGCGGTGACTGGTTTGCACGGTAATCAATACCTAAAGTTTCTGCGACACCTTTGGCGGCATTTTCATTATCACCTGTTGCCATAATTGGCGTAATGCCTTTGTCTTTGAGAATTGTCATCAGTTCTTTACTCGTTTCTTTAAGCTCGTCACCTAGAGACACTGCGCCCAATGCTTCGCCATCTTTAGTTAAAATACTAATCGTTGCACCAGGTAAAATTTCAATATCAATCGACTTCCCATACACTTTTTGACTCACTAATTTATACTCTGTATCTTGATAAGTTCCCACAACTCCTTCACCAGAAACGACTTCTGTTGATGTGAAGTCAACGGGGTTTACATTTTCCTCAGAGGCATGTTCGATAATTGATTGAGCGATGGGGTGACTTGACCCGCCTTCAATTCCAGCCATGATAGCTAATAGCTCGTCTTCGTTATAGTCACTTGATAATGAATCAATCGCTAATACTTTAAATTCACCAGTAGTCAGCGTTCCTGTTTTATCGAGAATCATCGTGTCTGATTTTGTTGTCAATTCATAAACTTCGCGATCTTTAACTAGTAGTCCGCGATTGGCGCCTAGACTAGTACTACGCGAAATCACAAGTGGAATCGCTAAGCCCAAAGCATGTGGACAAGCAATAACCAGCGTGGTTACCGTATAAGAAATCGATGTTTGTAAATCAGCAATTGCCCACCAAGCGACGAATGTCACTAATGCCACACCGAGCGCAATATAAAATAACCAACTCGCAACTTGATGTGCTCGGTTCTCTGCACGGGACGGATTACCTTGAGCTTCTGTGACTAAATTTTGAACTTGAGAGAGGAATGATGAATCTCCAGTTTGACTGACTTTAATAAATAACGTCCCTTGTCCATTAGTTGATCCTCCGATAGCTGTGTCGCCTTCGGATTTCTCAATCGGTTTGGATTCACCCGTCAGTAGCGCTTCATTCACTCGAGACGTTCCGCGAATGATTTCTCCATCAGCTGGAATGTTTTCGCCTGCTTGAACTCGGACAGTGTCGCCAACCTTTAATTCTGTTACCGGACGCTGTTCAATCGAATCATCTTGTAAGACAACTTGTGCTTCTTTCGGAAGTAATTTTGCTAAAGAGGCCTGAGCATCTCCAGCATTACCTAAAGCAACCATCTCAATCCAATGTCCAAGCAACATAATAAGGATTAGCGATGCGAATTCGAAGTAAAAATCCATCAGGTACTCGCCCGTAACATAGCGCATAATTACCGCATAGACACTATATAAATACGACACGCCAATCCCTAAAGACACAAGCGCCATCATCCCTGGTGATTTCTCTTTAAACTCACCAACCGCACCTTGAAAGAACGGCTTCCCTCCATAGAAAATAAGGAATGTAGACAGCACGGTAGCTAAAATATCCGAATATGGAAAAGTGTATTGAAATGGAAACGGTATGTCCAAGCCCATCAGTGGAGAAATCCACATAATGATTAACCCAATCGGTAAAGATCTTAAGAAAATTTGTTTAAAATTCCCATGGTGGTGATGATGTCCGTGGCCACCGTGATCCATGTGCTCATGATGGTCGTGATGGTCGTGATGGTCATGCCCTCCGTGGTCATGATGGTCGAGATGGTCGTGATGGTCATGCCCTCCGTGGTCATGATGATTGTGATGGTCGTGATGGTGTTGTTTATCCTTACTCATTCAATTCCCCTCCTAAATTTACTTGACACTCACATTGGCCAGACACACAGTCGCATGCCACAACGTCCAATGCCGTTTTCTTTTTCTCTATTAAAATGCTCATTAATTCTTCAATATCACTTTGACTTAAAGTCGCGTTGGTTAACATATCTCCGATTACTTCCCCGGCTTTCTTATTACAAATACGAGCTAACATATCTGAAATAGATTCATCTAAACTGGCTTCTTCTGTCAGTTTAGCTGAGTAAATGTATTTGCGTCCCTCTTGTTCGGTATCCAAAGCGCCTTTTTCTACTAAACGGCTGATTAAAGTTTTAATTGTACTAGCTTTCCAGTTCATTTTATCTTCTAAAACTTGGATAATTTCGCGACTTGTCGCCTTGCCTTGAGCCCAGACGACTCGCATAATTTCCCATTCTGCATCGGTAATTTTTAACGTTGGTATTGCTTCTGTCAATGAAATGTCTCCTTTCAAACTAAGTTTATGATTACGACTACAATTGTAGTCATTGTTTTAAGTTTAGTTTACACATGTAACTCGTACAAGTCAACTTATATCCATTACATTTATATAAATTCCTCCGTTTATGATAAGATTAAAATATAACGGCGCTTTCATAAGGAGAGGTTCGTATTGAAAAAAGCTGGGCTTGTCTCGTTTATTTGATTCCCACTTTTGAATTAATCACGGCCTAATCTGTTTGTTGTTAAACATTCCGTTCCCTTTTTCACCCGATATCGCAGTCATATATTTTATGATAGCCAATCTCCTTTCTCTCTATTTAATGACACGACTCCTACATTCAGAAGGTCGTTCGATTTGGGATGTGATTGATTTTCAAAGGGACCGTTTAGGTAAAGATCTCCTTTGGAGGCTGCTTTGGATTTTTGTACTCTTTATCCCATTTGCTGCCGCAGTAAATGGATTGCGTTTTTAATATTTGGAACTGATTATCTTAATCAGTTCCAAGTTATTTTTACAGGTGACTGAGTTAATAATCTGTTAACTACACCTGTTTGGCTAAGGTGGGTTGGCGCGATTGTCGCTTTATTCTTTCCATTTATTAATGCGCCGATTGAAGAAATCATGTACCGAGGTTATGCCCAGCCTAAGTTTGCTGAAGGTTTTGGTAAGCCGTGGGCAGGTATTGTCATTCCGTCGATTGGTTTCGGCTTGCAACATTGTATGTTAGCGGCGAGTTGGCAAGGGGCCTTAGTTTATATTGGCGCATTCTTCTTTTGGGGACTTGGTAGTGCTTTGATTTTCCACTATCATCAACGACTATTTCCTATCATTATCGCGCATTTTGTTGTCAATTTAGCCTTTGCTGCAATGCCACTTGTGCTTTTAATGTTAGATGTTTATTAAACAAAAAGAGAGCCCACGTCATTTTGTGAGCTCTCTTATTTTGTTATTCTTCAGCACCTATTTTATTAGTTAACATTTTCAACCAGTGAACGATAAATGTAGCAACAGCTGCGAAACCTAGAATAATTCCCCAAGTCATCAATGTCAGTGGTTCTGTACCTAAGACATTATTCATAAATGGTAAGTAAACTGCAACCAATTGTAAAACGACACCTAAAGCCATGGCACCCACTAACAATTTATTATGGAATAGCGTGCGGTCCAAGCCGAAGGATTTGAATTTACGAACATTAAAGATATGCATTAACTGAGCGATTGCCATATATGTAAAAGTCGCCGTTTGAGCATATTCTAAGGATAGGTCAGTGAAATTATGGAATAGGAAGAATACCCCGAAAGCTCCTAAACCAATAAATATTCCACTTATAATAATTCGACTTAAGAATTGACGGTTGACCAACCCTTTTTCAGGATCACGTGGCGGATGACTCATCACATTGTCTTCGGCTTCTTCGTAAGCTAAGGCAATGGCCGGTCCAATATCAATGAGTAAGTTAAGGAATAAAATGTGTAAAGGTTGAATTGGCATCGGTAATAGGAAGATAATTGTGAATAAAATTGACACAATTTCAACCATATTACAGGCGAATAGGAAAGATACAAATTTTTTTATGTTTTCAAATATGATTCGACCTTCACGCACGGCATCGACAATGGTTGAATAACGGTCATCCGTTAAAATCATATCAGACGCTTCTTTTGCGACTTCCGTTCCGCGAATTCCCATCGCGACACCGATATCAGCACCGTTCAAGGCAGGCGCATCATTTACACCGTCTCCAGTCATCGCAACGACTTCACCTTCATCTTGAAAAGCTCTAACGATTTGTAATTTGTTCTCAGGAGAGACGCGGGCAAAGACAGCTGATTCTCTAATTCGGTTAATGAAGTCCGATGAATCATGCATTTCGTCAATTTCTTTACCAGTCATGGTGTTTTCCCAATTGTTAATCCCGATTTCTTTGGCAATCACTGAGGCTGTTCGAGGGTGGTCACCGGTAATCATTTTCACAGTAATACCAGCCTCTTGCGTTTGTTTGATTGATTCGGCAACATCTTCTCTTGGTGGATCCATAATTCCGAACAAGCCATCAATCGTTAATATCTTACGATTATTATCAAACCAACCTTCGATGTCTTCTGTAATCTCATTGGCTTCATTCTCGTCTTCAACCGTATAGCTGGCTAGGCCGATGACACGGTTCCCTTCTTCAGTTAAAAGCTCGTTCCTCTCTGACCAAAATTCACTTTCTTCATCATCAATGTCTGTATATTCAGCTATTACATCTAAAGCACCCTTCATAATAAAACGGTAGATATTATCGGGCAGTTTATGGAAAGTAGCCATATATTTCTTCTCAGAATCAAAAGGAATTTCAGCTAGTTGCTCAAATTCAGTCTCTTTTAAAAATTCTGGTGACATACCAATTTTGTGTCCTAAGACAGTTAAAGCCCCATCCGTTGGGTCTCCTTCAATAGTATACTCGCCGTCATTTTCCGCTTCTTCATTTTCATCCGCCTCGTCTTGCTTAACTAATTTTGCATCACTGGATAAAAAACCATTCGTAATCAGCTTCAGTAAATCTTGATCGTTGTCATTTAAAGCGTCTGTGTCATGAATATTCTCAGCTTCTACGTCAACAACTTCACCGTTGTATTTCACAGTACCTTTAGGTTCATAACCGTTCCCAGTAACTTCATACACTTCATCATTTTTAATAATTAGACGTTCAACCATCATCTGGTTCTCCGTCAGGGTTCCGGTCTTATCACTGGCAATAATCGACGTTGACCCTAGCGTTTCAACAGCGGATAGGCTTTTGACGAGCGCTTCGTGTTCAGCCATCGTCGACATCCCGTTGGATAAGGTAATCGTTTCAACCGCTGGCATAGCTTCTGGAATCGCCGCTACTGCTAGAATAACTGCCACATGTAGCATTTCTGCCGTATCTTGACCGTTAAGAATACCAATTAATAAAACTAAACCTGCTGCAGCAAAGGCAACAATAATTAAAGCTTTACCTAATTTGTCTATTTCTTTATCTAGTGGACTTTCTCGGTCTTGATCTTCATCTAACATCTCTGAAATCTGACCTACTTCAGTATTCATACCGATACCCGTCACAACGGCTTCGGCTTTACCGCGGGTTACTGCTGTACCGGAAAAGACCATATTTAATTGGTCACCGAGTGCTTCATCTTCTTCAAATGTTGCGTCAGCATCTTTATCGACCGCTTCAGACTCTCCGGTTAAGGCTGCTTCCATGACCGCAAAGTTATTGGCACTAATTAACCGTCCATCAGCCGCAATCGCATCCCCTTCCCCTAAGATTAGAATATCTCCGGGCACAAGTTCGGTCGAATCAATTTCAATCTCTTCACCGTTACGGCGTACTTTTGCTTTTGTATCCACCATTGATTGGAGGGCTTCAACCGATTTTTGCGCTCCGACCTCAACAAAATACCCTGTAAAGACAGATATAAAAACAGCTAATAAAATTGCTAGCGCTTCAACCCAATCGCCCATTATGACTGAGATAACAGCCGCAACACCTAGTAAGTAAACGATAATATTATTAAGATTCTCTAGAAAAATCTCCCATTTAGACTTTGTTTCTGATTCTTCTAATTTATTCTCACCGTGTTCTTCACGATTTTCTTCGACTTGAGACTCATTCAAACCCTCTTCAACAGAAGTGTCGAATTCCTCAAGCACTTCCTCTAGTTTCCTCTTATATATTTCACTCATAGTAAACTCCTCTTGTTTATAAGATTTTTAACATAGCACTCTTACTTTTTCATATTCTTAATATAACATTTAATTTAAAGCAATTAAATTTATTTGCCTTGCGAAAATATATTAAATAAGCTTGATATTACACTATTTTAAATAAATATTTCGATATAATTACACTTAAATTAAGTTGACAATAAGCTCACATTTTATACAAAAAAAAGAACTGCCTCTCTAGACAATTCTCTAATAAATTTGCTTACCATTCATCACGAAAGTTCTCGACGGCTTCTTTGTAGCGTTTGATGATTCGGTCTTTTTGCTTTAATAGCACTTTCAACCCGCCTAGGAGTTCTTGGGATGTTTCGACCATATCCAAGTCTTCTTGTTGTTGCATGATTGCTTCATCAACGAGTTCATGAGGCACTTCGGCTTTTATTTCATTGAACACAGAAATAATCTGGTGCTTTAGACGTTCTTTCCGTTCAGGTTCCGCTGCTTTTATTTGCGGCACATGCTCTTTAACAAAGCGGAAATCTAGTCTCCGCGTCATCTTCCCGTCTAAGACTCGGACATATTCTTTTTGAAAAGGGGTGATCCCAGGCGTTTGTCCGTGAATTTGGTACCAGCCGTCATACATCGCCCAGACGCCGGGCTCAATTTCGGGTTGGAATTCTCGGCTAAGGATAAAGGTCGGATCATCGCCCGTAATTTCTGCTACCCACCGTTTTTCATCGGTGGCTGAAGGTTGTAATTGTAAATATTGTGGTTTCAGTGTCGACATTCCTTTCCTACTCAACTTACTTATGTGCGAATTTGCCAATTGAATGTGGCTTTGAGTGGGTCTCTTTGTGTCACTTCCATACTAACCATTGACCCTTTTCGTATCCGGCGGGACTCACCAGTGAATTCATATACCCACTCACTTAAAGTCGGTTCATGTCCAAAGACGAGTAACGTCGCATCATCTTGAACGGTTTTTAATGCTTCTAAAAACTTTTCTATCTCTCCAGTATAGATAAATTCATGAATCCTTGGTTCCTCAAGCTTTAATTTGTCGGTGGCGAGTGCGGCTGTCTCTTGCGCCCGGTTTGCTGGACTTGACCAGCTGACAAAGTTCCTTTCTTTAAGTGGCCCGAGTTTTTCTTCGAGTTCGGGAAGTAGTTTTGCGTATTTTTCCTTCCCTTTATCAGTCAGGTGGCGGTCGATGTCAACGAGTCCTTCCCTGCGTTCTTCAGCTTTCGCGTGGCGAATGAATATCAGTTCCATGATTCTCTCTCCTTTTAACTATGCTTAAAAATTATCTCGCGCTACTCTTAATTCAATAAAAGTTTCTAAGTTTTCAGCTTGTAGGAACAAGTTAATATCTTTTTCTATTCCAATTGTCGAAGGTAAAGTCGGTTGATCTTTTGCTCTTTGTGCTTGTACTTCTTCTAAAGCTTTTGCAAATGACGGATCTGTTGGATCTGTCTCGTGAGCAAAACGTAAATTCGTTTCTGTATATTCGTGCGCTGCATAGACTTTGACCTCATTTGGTAAAGCTTTAAAGGTTTGAAGCGCATCATACTGAGCTTGATAATCCCCGGTGAATACACGTCCGCAACCGCCTGAGAACAATGCGTCCCCACAGAATAAGTCATTTCCCATTAAGTAACTGATATGCTCTTCGGTATGACCACCACTTTTAAACACTTTAAAGGTTTTGTTCAATAATTCAAACTCATCGCCATCTTTGACAGTAACTTGGTTGAGACTGGCAGTTTCTTTCGGTCCATAAACAGGTGTCTCTGGGTATTTTGCTAAGACATCTTTGACCCCACCAATATGGTCATCGTGTTTATGCGTTAAGATGATCGCAGCTAAGTCCAATGCTTCTTTGTCAAAATAATCTAAAACGCCCGCTGACTCACCAGGATCGACAATAATTCCATCAGTTCCATTATCTATGACCCAAATATAGTTGTCAGAAAAGGCTTTTACTGGATTAATATTCATATCACTCACTCCTCTTTGCTTATATTTATCTTTATTCTAATCTTAGCAAAGTTTACAGAAATTTTCTTGTGATACTACTTGTGGGAGTTGGGAAAATGCAGACTTGAGACAAATGGCGGGGTGGTTTGGCTTGAGTTAGGTGAACTCGAGACAAACGGGATTCTCATTTGGCTTGAGTTAGACGAACTTGAGACAAACGGGATTGTCATTTGGCTTGAGTTGGGTGAACTCGAGACAAACGGAGTTGTCATTCGTCTTGAGCTAGGTGAACTCGAGACAAACGGGATTGTCATTCGGCTTGAGTTTGACGAACTCGAGACAAACGGGATTGTCATTTGGCTTGAGTTGACTGAACTTGAGACAAATGAGATTGTCATTCGGCTTGAGCTGGGTGAACTTGAGACAAACGGGATTGTCATTTGGCTTGAGTTAGACGAACTTGAGACAAACGGGATTGTCATTTGGCTTGAGCTGGGTGAACTCGAGACAAACGAGATTCTCATTCGTCTTGAACTAGGTGAACTCGAGACAAACGGAGTTGTCATTTGGCTTGAGTTGACTGAACTTGAGACAAACGGAATTATCATTTGGCTTGAGTTGGATGAACTCGAGACAAACGGAGTTGTCATTCGGCTTGAGTTAGACGAACTCGAGACAAACGGGATTCTCATTTGGCTTGAGTTAGACGAACTCGAGACAAACGGGATTGTCATTCGTCTTGAGTTGAGTGAACTTGAGACAAACGGAGTTGTCATTTGGCTTGAGTTGAGCGATTTCTTGCCACACGCATTCGCGATTGTACTCTAGCCGCCAACCAAATCCATTCCAATACAAAAAGGAAGGGCTTTATGCCCTTCCCCTAAAAATTTAGTAATGTCATTCCGTTTGGTACTATATATCTGAATAAACGAGTGTGTTGCGTGTCGTTTTTCTGGTTGTTAATTTATACTTTTCTCGCATCGGAATCACATTACTTTCTGCGTATTGGTCACTACCTGTTGAAATGCAAATTTCTTCACAATTGCACATCTAAACTTAAATACACACCACTGTCATCTATATACATCTACTAGCCTTCGCTATTTCTTTACACAGTTACCTCTAGCATTGTGGTAAACAACAGATAGTCCTGATACGCTGAGTAGCACTTTCACTGCTACTCCGAACCTTTAAGACGGTTCTGTCGTAAAGAGTGAAACGCCAATCTTTACTTACAGTTGCATCTCTCTCTTTACTAACTACATAATATCATGTAAGCGTTTACTTGTCAAGCGTTTTATTCATCTTTTTTCACTTTTTCTTTATAAATTATTGATTCAATCTCTTCGTCCAAAAGAACCTGTCGAATCAGGTTAAATGCACTCCAAACAGAGTATTCACGGTTCTGATTACGCTTGTATCCAAAGTGGAATTTCTTCGCAAAAGTAGACTTCTCTTTAACCGCCACACCAATCCAGACAGTTCCCGGTATCTCACCCTCTAGTGAACTTGGCCCTGCCGCTCCCGTTAAGGACACAGCGAGATCTGCCCCAAACGCTTCAAGTGCCTTTTCAGCCATCTCAAATGCACACTCTGCACTCACTACGCCATGCGTTTCAATGACTTCCTCATCTACACCGAGAACTTCTTTTTTAATGGATTCATCATACGTAACCATCCCTCCATCAAAAAATAGGCCGGCTTCAAATAAGCTCGACAATTCACTTAAAAATGCGCCCCCTGTTAAACTCTCAGCCCCAGTTATTTTAAGCTCCTTCTCTTTTAGTAGCTTTCTTACAATATTAGGTAAATTTTGATCACCGTGACCAATAATATAAGGAGCAACACTTTTTTCAATCTCACTTTCAGCTTTAGCAATGAATTGATGAACCTCATCGGCGTCAAAACCTCTCGCAGTAATCTGAACTTCAATCTCTAAACCCGCTGGAAAAATCTCAATAAACGTCGTGTCGTCAGATACCAAAATATCACCGAGATTTCTCTGCGCTTGAGCCATTGTTAAACCAAACAGTCGGACAAGCTTTGTTGAGACGACTTGTCCATTCAAAAGATGCTCAATAATAAGTGGCCAAGCTTTCTCAGTAAACATGGGTTTTAATTCATCAGTTGGTCCTGGTAGTAAGATATACGTATGGGTATCAGATTGATAAAACATTCCCAAAGCGAGACCTGTGACATTCACTAACGGAATCGAATCAAGTAAAGTTAGCGCTTGAAGTTGGTTATTTTTTGGCATGATTAAGTCTGAATTTTTATGGTAAGTAATAATTCGGTTTTGTGTGTCATCATCTAAGACCAATGGTTTATCGAGATGCTCTGATAGTGTTATTTTGACGATATCGTCCTCATCAGGACCTAAGCCACCTGTAAACACGAGTACATCTGCTTGTTGCTCTGCTTTCTCAATGGTTTCCAATAGCTTTTCATTAGAATTATCAATCATAACTGCTTGAGTCACATTAATACCTACAGAAGTCAACTCGCGAGCAATAAAAGCTGCATTTTTATTCTCAACTAAGCCTTTTAACAAACTTGAACCGACTGATATAATCTCTGCTTTCATTCAATCAACCTCCCAGATTTTTTTTACTTTTATTATCTTTCAGTTTATCACAACTGTTTAGTGGATAGAAAAACTGTACGAGTGCATTTTGCGAGAATGGTCGCCTAAGTAAATGGATATCATTTGCAGATAAAGCGTATACATAGTAAGCTTATTGTACAATAATAATAAAGATAATAGAAAAATAAGGAGGGAAAATTATGGTACAAGCAAAAGAGAAATTAATCGAAAAAGTAATGGCATGCCAAAAAGCTTGCGAGCACTGTTTTGATAGATGCTTACAAGAAGAAGACGTAAAAATGATGGCGGAATGTATTCGGACAGACCGAGACTGTGCTGATATATGTGGTATGGTTGTATCTTTCTCACATCGTCAAAGTCCCTTGTTAGATGAATTGATTGCGTTGTGTATTAAAGCTTGTGATACTTGTGCAAGTGAATGTGAACAACATGATCACGATCACTGTAAAGAATGCGCTAAAGCGTGTCGTGAATGCGAAGCGGCATGTAAAGAATATTTAGCAGTATAATTTATTAGAAGACGAGTATAAGTTCCTAAGGGAGGCTTATACTCATTTTTTGTCTCAACTTTAAAAACAGAATCGTTTCACTTTGTCTAATCTATATTACTCCGTTATACTTACGGTACAAACATCTAAGGAGACTATCGCCATGAAAAAACTCAATTACAAACACATAAATAATCAACAACTCATCGATGTCCGTGGACAACTGGACTATCAAGCTGGACATGGTCCAAAGACGCTGAATCTTAATCCAAGTAATTTTAAAAAGTACGCCTCATCATTTATCGCATCGGATCAAGCTATCATTTTTATTATTAATGAAGAATCAAAAGATTTCATTGATGAGCTTGAATTATTGAGCCAAGAAGTCGGATTTATTGATGTTCAAGGATATATTTTAGCACACGATATTCCGATAGAAAGCAGACAACAAATCAAGTCCATCAACGTACATGATTTTCTTGCAGTAAAAGATGACTATATTTTACTTGATCTCAGACATCCTGATGAGATCACACGTCCTGCCCCTGAAGAGAATTTAATTAATATTCCACTTGAAGACTTACCTTCCACTTACCAAAAGTTAGATAAAGACCAGAAGATTTATACACTATGTGGCTCAGGTAATCGCGCAACTGCAGCTGCTTCTTTTCTAGCTAATAAAGGCTATAAACCTGTCGTCATTGAAGGTGGGATGAAAGCCGTTCAAGAGGCAGTTTATTAACTTATTGCAATGTTAGTAAAGTCGGTGTATCCAAAGTTAGTATTTATAGATATAATAGATTACATAACAATACACTTTATTAACAAATAAAAAAAGGAGAAAGCGATGTTAACACCCATCATTTTACTTATTGTCTTTACTCTGTTAAATGGTTTTTTCTCTGGTTCAGAGATGGCATTTATAACTGCAAATAAAGACAAATTAGAGAAAGAAGCCGAGTCTGGGAGCAAAAAGGCTCAACTCGCATTAAAGCTATATTACAATCAAGATCGCGTTTTAGCGGTTGTCCAAGTGGCGATTACTTTAATCGGAACGTTAAACTCATCTTTTGCAACGAGTGGGTTATCACAATTCATTTCACCTTATCTAGGTGCACAAGGTGCGGCGATCGTTATTTCGCTCATCGTAACTGTATTAACTTTAATTTTCGGGGAATTATTACCTAAATCAATTGGGCAAGCCATTCCTGAAAAATATTCAAAGGCATCGGCACGTATTTTAAATCTGATTTACACGATTTTTAAACCGGTCGTTTGGTTTTTAACTGTCACGTTAAACTTCTTTCAATCGCTTCTTCCAATTGACTTTTCCAATGAAGATGAGAAATTAACTTTCTCAAATATCCGTGAAATTGTGATTCGAGGTGGTGAAGAAGGAGCGCTTGAATCGGATGAAGTTGGCATGATGCAAGGTGTTCTGAAACTGAACCGAAAAAATGTTCGTGAGGTGATGGTGCCTCGTAATCAAGCATTGATGATTGATATTAATAAAGAACGCGAAGTGAATCACGAAATCATCGTCAATTCGACATTTTCAAGACTGCCTGTTTATCAAGATGACAAAGATAATATTTTAGGTGTAGTTTTAGTGAAGGACTACTTGCGTGCGAGTGTCCTGGTCGGCGATTACACCCAAGTCGATTTAAAAGATTTAGCTCATGATCCTTTAAATGTTCCTGAAACTTTACTATTAGATGATTTATTCTCGCAAATTCAACAAAAGAGCAATCATATTGCGGTTGTAAAAGACGAATACGGTCAAACCGTTGGGCTCGTTACTTTAGAAGATATTATCGAGGAAATTGTTGGAGAGATTTATGATGAATATGATACGGTCGAAGAAGATGCTCTAGTGCAAAAACTAGACGAATCATCATGGCTAGTCAACGGTATTATGAATATCAATGACTTCAACGAATACTTTGGTACCATTGTGACAAGTAACGAAGTGGACACAATTGGTGGCTACTTCACATATAAATCCGAAATTATTCCAAGCGAAGATAAGATTGGCACATGCCTTGAAATTGAAATGCTGATGCTTGAATTAATGCAAGTCAATGAAGCAACTGCAACTCAATTAAAAGTTACCCGCATTAAAGAATAGCATAAATAAAGGCTCAAGAATGGTGATGAATTTATCACGGTTCTTGAGCCTTTTTAAATTATTTAGTTGTTGTCGCTAAGTCCCAATAAGTGACTTTTCCGGTTCCATTTCCAGTTATTTGTATCTTATCTTGGTTCGCATCGGGATAGACGCGTGAAGTAAAGACGGCTTCACCATCATTGACAAAGATTTCTAATGAGGACGTATCAGAGAAAATGTGTAATTGCGATAGTGATTCAAGTGGAAGCGTGCGCTTACGACGACCGTAGCCACTTTCTCCATGTCTTAATGTTAGTTCTCCGTCTTGATAAGTTACCGAAGTATCTTGTCGCAGTTGTAGTTCAAAATCTTTCGGCCGTTCATCAAAATCAATCAATAGTTCGTAGACTTCACCTCTTAGTGTGTCAGAAGACAATTCAGTCAGTGAATACGACTGTTCTTGGCCACGCAGAGTTTGATATTCCACTAAGGGGCGTTGTTTTAACATGCCGTCTTCAAAGTTTAACTCACGCGGTAAAGCCATCGCATGTTGCCAACCTCTCGCAATCGTTGGGTTATTGTATTCCGGCTGAGTATCGCCAATGCCCATCCAAACCCACATAATGCGGCGACCTTGGTCGTCTTCAAACGTTTGAGGTGCATAGAAATCAAAGCCGTGGTCCAACTCTCTAAAATCTTCTTCCACTTGGAACTTTAACTCCTCCCAGTTCACTTGCCCGGTTAAGTAAGTGGCCGCATGTGGATTATGATAGTTGTATGTTGTTGGTAGGATTCCTTGAGGTGAAAAAATTGCGATATCTTTACCTGACACATTAAAGTAATCCGGACATTCCCACATGTACCCTTGATCTTCATCCCCTTCTAGAAATACACCTTCATATTCCCAGTCATATAAATTAGTTGAGCTATAAATCAAGATGCTTCCCACATTAGTACGACGTCTCGCACCTAAAATCAAGTAATATTTTCCATTTAATTCAAATACTTTTGGATCGCGAATATGATCCGTAAAACCTTCTGGGTATGCTGAGTGCGGAATGATTACTTCTCTTGATTCAATTGTAAAACCATCAGGTGAAACTACATGGACAGTATGTTGTTCGCGTCCACTAAATGTATAATCATGGTCACCCTCATTTTTAACGTTACCTGTATAGAAGAAATGAATCTTATCGTTTAATACAATGGCACTACCTGAATACACTCCATCTTGGTCAAACGCTTGATCAGGTGACATAAAGATCTCTTCATCTTTAAAATGCACCATATCTGTCGACGTTTTGTGTCCCCAATGAGTTGCGCCACCTTTAGGGTCTTGGGGAACATATTGATGATATAAATGATAGACACCATCAAATTGCACCGCCCCGTTTGGGTCATTCAACCAGCCTGTTTCAGGCATTTGGTGATAACTAAGTCGCCATGGATCTGCCTCTACACTTGCCTTTAATTTTGCTTGAGCTGCTTGAATTTGTTTCCAGTTAATATATGCTTTTTTACTCATCAATTCGTCTCCTTTACCTCAATTTTAAACTTCTTCACGAATGGCTTTTCCTTGTAAACGAACTAAGATGAAGCCAACTATGAAAGCTACTAAGCTCACGATAATGTATTGTGCTAAAGCTGTTAAGCTACTTGTATAAAGTAGCAATCCAGGAATAAAAGTAATTCCCATACCTGTTGCTGCTAAGTCGAAGAGGTAAGTTAAAAACCCTCCAACCGCACCCGCAACAATCCCTGAACCAAATATACGCAGTGATCTCATGTTAACACCGAATAGTAAGGGTTCTGTAATTCCAAATAAAGTAGGCACCGCTGAACTGATCATGTTTGTACGTTTCACTTGGTCCTTCATTAAAAAGGCTGCTCCAATTGCAGCACCAAATTGTCCTGCCATACTCACTGTAGTTAAAGGCTGAATCACATTCAATCCTGTATCACTCAACAACGTTATTTCGATTAAACCAATTGAATGGTGTAAACCAGTAATAACAATTAATTGTTGAAGTGCTCCAAAGACTATGTAGCCAATACCTAACGGCGCATTGATTAAAGTGACGATACCATCAATGACAAAGCTTTCAATTACTTGAATGATTGGACCTAACACAAATAATATAACACCAATTGTAATCGTAATCGTTAAGAACGGCGTCACAATCAGATCCATCACTTTAGGCACCCATGTACGTAACCATTTGTCCAATTTACTAATCATCCAACCCGCAAGAATCGCTGGGAAAATCGAACCTTGATAGCCATAAATATCAATCCCGAAAATATTCATCGGACTCGCACTGCCGCCTCGAACGTCATAGGCATTCGGTAATTGTGGTGCTACCATCATCAACCCAACAACAATACCCAACAACGGATTCCCACCAAATTTACGCGTTGCACTGTAGGCAATTAACACTGGTAAGAATGCAAAAGCCGTATCTGTTAGCATCGCAAAGAGTCCTGCAACATCTTCAGTCATCTCTAGACCAAGTTCAACTAGTAAACCACGCAGACCCATTAATAGCCCTGTCGTTACTAGCGCTGGAATTAAAGGCACTAAAATATCTGCTAAAATTCGAACAACTTTTTGAACAGGATTTAAGTTTGCATAAATATCATCTTTCATCGACCCATCATCATCTGAACTTGATTTTCCTAAATATTCATCTAATTCTTTAGTGACTTCATTGACTTTTCCTGTACCAAAAATAAACTGATGTTGCCCTGTTGAGAAGAAATAACCTTTACTCTCTTCAATATTATCTGCTTTCTCTTTATCTAACTTACTATCGTCTTTAAGCACAACACGCAAGCGCGTAGCACAGTGCTCATAGTTTTTTATATTCTCTTTACCACCAATGACATCCAACAACTGTTCAATTGATTTATCATATTTCCCCATGTTTATCCCTCCAGATAATTACAAAACTTGAAAACGGAACCGGTTCCATTAAACAGTAAAGCAAACGCTTGCAAATTGCAAGCATTTTTTGTTATTTTATTTTTTTAGTGGATTGTTTTACATTTAATTGATTGGGCAACGTCTCCAGTAAGCTAACTGGATCCTCTTTCATCATTTGTTCGATCCGATTCAACGCTTTAATCCCTAAGTCATAAAATGGGTAATCGATGGTTGTAATACTTGGAAATGTATAATCAGATTCGCTATATCCCCCAAAACCGGATAAAGAAAAATCATCTGGAACAGATAGATTTAATTCGTTGGCTGCATTCAATATTCCGATCGCTATATGATCCGTTGCAGCCGCGATATAAGTTGCCTCAGTCGTTGGTAAATAGTCTAAAGCTTGTTGATAAGCTTCTTTTCTTGAGAAACTCGTCTCATGGAATGCTGCTTCAAAACCTGCTTCTTTTACTGTATCCATAAACCCATTTCGTCTCAAAACCCCCACCGCATTGTCCTCTTCTGTGACGCCGACGTATAATATTTTTGTATGCCCCAATTCCAAGGCATGTTCAGCAATCAATCTGCCCGCTTCATAATCTTGATGGACAAGACTTGGAACACCCTCAATTTTTTGGCCTAAAATGAGGGTGGGAATGCTTAATTGAGTGACTTGTTTCTTTAAGTCCTCATCCATCTTACTCGCGATGAGGATAATCCCTCCAACTTTTTGTCTTTCTAATAATGAAATATTCTCTTTTTCACGTTCGATACTTAAGTTCGAATTGGTTAACATTAACTGAAAGCCCTTTTCATGCGCAACATCATCGATCCCTTTTAACACTTGATTTGTCGATGGGGAATCGAATCTTGGCAGAACCACACCAATCATATTTGAGTGCTGGGCTTTTAAACTTTGGGCAAATTGATTCGGCACATAACCTGTTTCTTCGATGATGGCTTGGATTTTTTCACGTGTCTTGTCACTCACAGATCCATTATTTAAATACCGGGATACCGTGCTTTTTGCCACACCCGCACGCTTCGCAATGTCATTTAATGTCGTCAATTCCTTCACCTCTTTATCTATTTAACATTATATTACCATATCGGACCAATGAACTCATTGTCCAAATTCAAATCCTAAGATTCCTTTAAAATAATTCGCCACAGTTCGGTTATAACTATCAAATTAGGTGAAATTTTAGTATATTAGAGATACTTAATTAATCATTGGAGGTCATTACTATCAAATTCGAACATAAAATGCGTGGAAATGTGTCATTTGGTGTTAACCCAATTGGGTGTAAACAAGAAGTGAATAATCAAATTGACTTTGTTAAAGAACAAGGTGCTTATGAAGGCCCTAAAAAAGTCTTAATCATTGGTGCGTCTTCAAGTTACGGCTTAGCGACACGTATTAGTCTCGCTTTCGGTGCGAATGCGGATACGATTGGTGTATCATTTGAAAAAGGTCCTAAATCAGAAAAAAACTTAGGGACAGCAGGTTGGTATAACAATATCTACTTTAAACAAGCGGCAGAAGCCGAAGGCTTAATCGCGAAAAACTTCGTCCAAGATGCTTTCAGTCACGAAACGAAGCAAGATGTTATTAAATACATCAAAGAAGAATTTGGTGGTAAAGTTGATCTGGTTGTATACAGTCTTGCGTCAAGTGTCCGCACAGATCCTGATACCGGCGAACGCTTTAATTCAGTGATTAAATCGATTGACCAAACAGTTGTCGGACCGAATGTAAATATTCAAAAACAAGAGTTCTTTGAGCACGTCTTAGAACCTGCGACAGAAGAAGAAATTGCCGATACAGTCAAAGTGATGGGGGGCGAAGATTGGCAATTATGGATGGAAGCTTTAAAAGAAGCAGGTGTCCTAGAAGAAGATGTTTTAACAGTAAATTACTCATACTTAGGTTCTGATCTAAACCGTCCTTACTATGGTGACGGAACGTTAGGTCAAGCGAAAGCAGACTGTGAAGTCAAAGCAGATAATATTAATGAATTATTAACTGATATTAATGGAAAAGCGACGATTGTAGTTGCGACGGCTGTAACAACCAAAGCCAGTTCAGTGATTCCATTCTTCCCAGTGTATTGCATGGGGCTTTATCGCATCATGGCTGATAACGGAACGCATGAAACGCCAATTATGCACCAAGACCGTATTTACCGTGATATGTTATATGGTAATAATGCAGAGTATGATGACAAAGGACGCCTACGTCCAGATAGTTGGGAGTTAGATCCAGAAGTTCAAAAAGAAGCTGAAACATTAATTCACACGATTAATGAAGATAATTTCACTTCGGACAAAACTGGTTATAGTATCTTTATGAAAGAATATTTAAACTTAGCTGGCTTTGACGTTGACGGTTATAACGAAGCCGAAGGCGAAGAAACAACTCTAGATGATTTACTTGCTTTAGAATTCTAAAAATTCAAACAAAAAATAGTTCGCCTGTCCAACGCGAACTGTTTTTGTTATATAAGACCTTTCATTTGGCTTTTATTCAATTGTTACTTAAGATTAATCAAAGAGATATATTAATTCATTATAATATTAATATTTAGAAAGGATGAGTAAAATGAAAGCTGCCATTATTGTGGATAGTACTGCAGGCTTAACTGAAGAAACAGCGATGCACTCGAATATTTACCAAGTATATCTTAGTACCATATTTGAAGATGGGACTGTGTATATTGACTCGCCCGATGAGTCTTTAACGAAAGATTTTTACGATAGAATGGACACTGAGAAAAACCTGCCCAAAACTTCTCAACCCGATACGAGACAAATTTATGATGTATTTGAGCAACTTGTTCAAGATGGTTATGACACGGTCTTTGGTGTTTTAGTCTCTGAGAAAATAAGTGGAACCTTTCAATCAATTCAAGCGACTTCCAGAGAATTCAGCGATCTATTAGACATTCATTTAATTGATGCACAGTTGACTTCTTTTGTGATGGAGGCGATGGTACTTAATTTAGTTGAACTCATTCAACGTCAAATTGAACCAAATGACATTGTTACTCGTATCAAGCATTTGCTTGAACAATCAGCCTTTTACTTCACTCCAGCAAAACTGGATAACTTAGTGAAAGGTGGTCGCGTTAGCTCATTAAGTGGGTTTCTTGGCAATGCCCTCAATATTAAGCCCATCATTACAATAGGTGCAGAACACGATGGGCAAGTACATGTTCCGGAAAAAATCCGGACGAAGAAAAAGGCTCATGACCGCTTGTTTGAGATTGCGGATACACACATTCAACAATATCCAAAACACGCATATGTCGCGGTTGGCCATACTGGGGCTGAAGAAGATGCTCAAGTCATGCGCGACCGCATTCAATCCGCTTACCCTGATTTACCCATTCGAATTGGCTTTATTACGCCCGTTCTAGGAACTCATGGCGGGAGTGGTGTCATTTCAATCAACGTGGCCCCATTATTAAATCCTTCCGCAAACTCCAATTAAATACGCGCATTTGCTAGCCATTCAGCAATCAATTTGACCGTCAGGTCAGGTTGATCTGCATAGAGATTGTGGCTAGCTTTTTGTATAACTTTATAATCGACATAAGGGTTTTGTCTCTCTTCCAGTCTTTGCATTTTAATCGGTAACTCCTCTTTGGAATCACTTAATAGCAATAAGGTCGGAGTTTTGTAATCCGGTCGGATAATCGTTAATTTCATCGCATCATTTAATTTCATTAGTTCCAACAAGCCTTCTTCAGATAACTCGTCGCCACCTATTTGACTTAGTACTTCTTTAGTTTCTTCCATAGATTCAGCCAGCGTTTTACCAACATCTTCATTCGTCAAGATTCCCCCATCCAACATAATCACTCGTTCAATTTGTGTTAGGCGGGTAGATAAGTATGCTGCGATTTCGGCCCCGATAGAATGCCCCATCAAGATGATCTCTTCATCTGGAAAATACCCTTCAAAATAAGCTAGTAACTCTTCAAAATCATCAATCGTGACATCTTTCGCACCGAACTGTCCCGGTAAATCTAGATAAGTAAATTCATAGCCTTTTTCTTCCAATGAATCTCGTAACTCCAATGAATCTTCTCGACCGCCTCCGAAACCATTTATAAAAAATATTTTCTTGCTCATCTGTATGACCTCTTTTCTATAATGACTCTTCACCAGGTAGGTTGCGTTAGTATAACACATCGCCTTTAAAAAACATCCTTAAAGACTTTTACTTAATTTAACACTGAGCGAATGGCTTGAGTCCATTGTTCCATGCGTTCTTTTTCACGGCCGTTATTCAAACCACTTGTAGATAAGGCGCTGACAACGTCATAGGATTGAAAGACTGGTTGTTTAATAATTTCTTTATAGGCTGTTTTCCCATTCGCAATAATGAGTTTGATTGGTATACCCTTTAACACGATTTCAAAATCATTTAAGGTCGAATTCTTTATCTTATGATCTAAACTTCCCTCCCTTTGCGCCGTCGCATACACATCCCAAAGACCGATGCCGTGGGCTTGTAAGGTATCTAAGCGTTCTTGGTAATTAACTGGGTCTGGAACTTCTAAGGCGTTAAATACTACCCGCCAAAAGGCATTCCCTGGATTGCCGTAATACTGTTGCTTACGTAATGACGGCACACCCGGATGGCTACCCAAAATGAGGATGCGTGTTCCTTGATTGACGACCGGTCCAAAACTATGTGTCTCTTCCATATCTCATTCTCCTATTCAACATTTTTAATGCAAAAAGCTCCTTCTAAAGAAGTCAAAGCTTGTACTTCAGAAAGAGCAACTAATTACTTATTAACTTAGTCTTTGATCGGTTTGTATTCGACTTCTAAACCTTTCTTCACAGCTGGACGCTCTGCAATGCGGCGAGCCCATTCTAATACCTTTGGATATGATTGGATATCTAAGAATTCTGCTGAACCTTCGTATAAATCCCCTAGAGCAAGACGACCATACCATGACCAGTTTACGATATCCGCAATTGTATATTCGTCTCCTGCAATATATGGACGTTTCCCTAAAGTCTTATCTAATAAATCTAATTGGCGCTTTGTTTCCATTGTGAAGCGGTCGATTGGGTATTTTATTGGTTCTGGTGCATAGGCAAAGAAGTGTCCAAAGCCTCCACCAACATAAGGTCCTGCACCAATTTGCCAGAATAACCAGTTCATCGTCTCAGTGCGACCATGAATATCTGTTGGAATTAATTTATTAAATTTCTCTGCTAAGTAAAGTAAAATCGAACCTGATTCAAAGATTTCTAAACGTGGTTTTTGGCTATAATCAACCAGTGCCGGAATCTTAGAGTTTGGATTGATGTCAACGAAATCTGAACCAAATTGGTCACCGTCGCCGATATTTATTAGATATACATCATAATCAACATCCACACCTAATTCTTTTAATTCTTCAAACATAATGGTTGCTTTAATTCCATTAGGTGTTCCTAGTGAATAGAGTTGGAATGGCGCTTCTCCTACAGGCAATGTTTGTTCGAAACGACTCCCTGCAGTTGGGCGGTTACCCCCTAAATCTGAATCTTCGTCTTCCCATTTCCACACTTTTGGTAATTCATATGCCGTCATTATAACACTCCTTATATAGTTTATTCGTAGCTTCATCATACTACTTTTTTTGACTAATGACTAAACATACACATAGAGTTTAATTAGTAATAATTATTTATTTTATCTTCAATTACTTTGTGTTTTAATGTTCAAACTTTCACTGTTTATTCAGCTCGTTTTTATTAAACCCAATAAAATACGCATTCATTTAGATATTTAATTTAATTTTTAATTGTGATACAATGAACTTGTTGAAAGACTTAAATTTTTGAAAGGGGTTATTTTATGGATGTTTTTATGGGGAAAGCACAAGGTTTTCATGGACCGATTACAGCTAAACTTACATTGGAAAATGATAAGATATTGAAAGCAGAAAGTGAACATACAAAAAGTGCATATATTGGTGACCTTGGAATTCAGCGATTATTAAAACGTATAGAAAGTGAACAAAGTTTAGATGTCGATGTAATTTCAGGTGCTACATATAGTACAAATGCATATTTAACTGCTGCTAAAAAAGCAGTTTCGGTTGCAAAAGGTAAACTGAGTCAAGAAGATGCTCTTAATTTAAATATTTCATTGGAAAATAGTAAGGATAATCAAGTAGATACGGTATCAAGTGCTTCTATAACTAGTCACGATGAAGTCAACACTTCTGTAGCTAGAGAAGCTGTTTATATGTCTAATAATCCCGATTTGTTTGATGAACTATTTGATGTTGTTATTGCTGGTTCAGGTGGAGCAGGACTTTCAGCTGCTGTTGAGTCAGCGCGAGGTGGATTGAAAACGATTATTTTTGAAAAAGCTGGCATTCCTGGTGGTACAACAAATGCTTCCGGAGGTGTTATTCAAGCAGCTGGCACAAAATATCAAAAAGAATTTACAGATTTTAAAGACGATACCCCTAAAAAGCATGCTCAACTTTGGGTTAAGGCTGGAGAAGGTCGGGTTGATGAATCATTAGTTTGGGATTTAGCTTTAGGCGCTCCTGACAATATTGAGTGGTTAGTTGAACTTGGGTTAGAATTTGATACTGTTTATGGACATGCTAAAATACCTTACATTACCGATGATTTACATGCCGATCGAATTCATCAATATAAAAATGGTGGTCAAGGTGGTGAAGGAACCCTATTAACTCAAACCCTACTAACAGATTTCATAAAACATGAAGGTCAGATTGAGTACGATTCACCCGTAGTTGCTTTAATATTAGACAAGGATACTTCTTCTGTTATCGGTGCTGTTATAGAAAAAAATGGGAAAGAAGTTAAAGTAAAGGCAGATCGTGGTGTTGTTTTAGCAACAGCATCTATAGATCATAACCCCGCACTAGCTAAAGAATTGAATGACCAACAATATTATGATATTTCTAATTCTACTTTATTATCAACACCTTATGATACAGGGGATGGAATTATAATGGGGATGGGAATAGGTGCTGCCGTTTCTGGACTTGGAGGCTGTATTGATTTTTGTAGCCGAACAGGTAATGCAACAAATAACCAAATTCCAACTATTCCAATGGTTCTAATTAATGGTATCGGAAAACGTTTTGTTCGGGAAGATTCTACTTATGCATATCACTATCGTGCGATTTTCCAAGAAACGAAAAAACATGATGCACCTACTTATATGGTTTTTGGAAAATCATCAATTTCTGAACCGGGTAGCGCATGGACCTCAGAAAGCTTAAAAGCGGATGTAGAGTCTGGTTTGGTAATCAAAGCAGAAACCTTAGAAGAATTAGCAGAAAAAATTGCTGTACCCACTACTAACTTAAAAGAAACAATAGAAAAATGGAATAGTTTTGCTGCTAATAAGGAAGACGCAGAGTTTGGCCGCTTAGAAGGATTGAAAGAAATTTCAGGACCTTATTATGCTATGTTAAACAAGGCATCAAACTTAGGATCGCTGGGTGGATTACGTATTAATACTGATTCGCAAGTAATCAATTCTTTTGGACAACCTATTAAGGGACTCTATGCAGCAGGCCTAAATGCCGGTGGCTGGGTAACTGGATATTATCCAGGTTCTGGAACAGCGATTGCTGGAATAATTCATCAAGGTCGTAAAGCTGGAAAACATTTAGCTGCAAATAATTAACTCCACTACAATGAATAAATAATATTATTTCTATTTTTAAATGACTTCATCTTTTCTTTCAAGATGAAGTCATTTTTTTATTATTCTATCCCTTTCTATATATTAAAAATACATAATAATAATGACTCTACGATAAAGTCCATATAATTGTGTAAAAGATAAAAGGCCATGTAACAGCCCTTTTGCGGTACAATGTTTT
>NZ_JBHSHQ010000007.1:0-7785 GCF_042652985.1 Ruoffia tabacinasalis
GCTAACAGTTCCTACTGCCAAGCCTGTAGTGGACTTTCACCACCAAGTTAGCACCCATGCCAGGCGCACACAAAAAAGACAAGTTCACTTTCGTGAAACTTGTCTCTTAATAGTATGTATTATTCTTTGTCGATTAAAGCTTTACGAGATAAGTTAATACGTCCTTTATCGTCAATTTCTTGAACGCGAACTTTAACTTTATCATTCATTGCTAATACATCTTCAACTTTACCTACACGGTGATGTTCTAATTCAGAAATGTGAACTAATCCATCTTTACCAGGTAAAATCTCAACAAACGCTCCGAATTTCTCAATACGCTTAACTGTACCTTCATAAATTTCGCCCGCTTTAACTTCATGTGTTAATTGTTCGATAATTTCTTTAGCACGGTTAATCATTGCTTGATCCGTCGAGGCAATACTTACATTACCTTCGTCATCAATATCAATTTTAACGCCTGTTTCATCAATAATCTTGTTGATTGTATCTCCACCACGACCGATAACAACTTTAATCTTGTCTGGTTTAATTTGAATCATTTCAATCTTAGGTGCATATGGACTTAACTCAGTTCTTGGTTCTGAAATTGTCGAAGTTAATTCTTCTAGAATTGCTAGTCGAGCTTGACGTGCTTGTACTAACGCTTCGTCTAAAATTTGCTCCGTAATTCCTTCGATTTTAATATCCATTTGTAAAGCAGTGATCCCTTTTTCAGTTCCCGCTACTTTAAAGTCCATGTCTCCTAAAGCATCTTCTAGACCTTGGATATCAGTAAGGATTGTATAGTTGTCGCCATCCATAACTAATCCCATTGCGATACCCGCTACTGGTGCTTTAATTGGAACACCTGCATCCATTAATGCTAACGTTCCCGCACAGATACTTGCTTGTGAAGATGAACCGTTAGATTCTAATACTTCTGATACTAAACGAATTGTATATGGGAATACATCTTCATCTGGAATAATTTGTGCAAGTGCACGTTCACCTAAGGCACCATGTCCAACTTCACGACGTCCCGCGCTACCCATACGTCCAGTTTCACCAACAGAATATGGTGGGAAGTTATAATGGTGAATAAAGCGTTTAGACTCTTCAACACCTAAGCCATCAATAATTTGATGCTCTCCTAAAGGTGCTAATGTCGCAACAGTTAATGCTTGTGTTTGTCCACGAGTGAATAAACCAGATCCGTGAGTACGTGGTAATAAACCTACGCGAGAAGCTAAAGGACGAATTTGGTCTACTTTACGGCCATCAGGACGGATGCGATCCGCTGTAATTAAATGACGCACGACTTCTTTTTCTAAGGCTTGTAATGCAGCGTTAACAGCTGATAAAACTTCACCTTTTTCTGAGTTTTCCGCGTGTAATTCTTCATAATAAGCGACAGCACCTTGCATAACTAAAGCAATCGCATCTTCACGCGCTTTTTTCTCTTCAGTTTTAATCGCTTCAATCATAGCTTCGCGGTAACGTCCAGAAATTTCTTCCATGATTTCTTCATCATTTTGTACAATCGTTAATTCGAATTTCTCTTTACCGATTTGTTCAATAATATTCGCTTGGAATTCGTTAATTTCCTTAATTGCACGGTGACCAAATAATAATGCTTCAAGCATCTCATCTTCTGGCACTTCTTCCGCACTTGACTCAACCATGTTAATTGCTTGGCTAGTACCTGCAACTGTTAAGTGAATATCTGACTGGGCGCTTTGTTCTGTCGTTGGGTTAAGTACTAACTCTCCCTCAACACGACCAACGTTAACACCTGCAATCGGTCCATTAAACGGAATATCTGATACACCTAGGGTTAATGACGAACCTAGCATTGCTGACATTTCTGGTGAGCAATCTTGATCTACAGATAATACTGTATTAACGATTTGAATTTCGTTACGTACCCCATCTGGGAACATTGGACGAATTGGGCGGTCAATGAGACGTGCAGTTAATGTCGCATTCTCTGACGGGCGACCTTCACGTTTAATAAATCCACCTGGGATTTTACCTACTGAGTATTTTTTCTCTTCGTAGTTCACTGTTAACGGGAAGAAGTTTCCGTCTACAGGTCTACTTGAAGCTACGGCTGTAGATAATACAACGGTATCTCCGTATCTTACTAGGACTGCTCCATTCGCTTGTCGAGCAAATTCGCCAATTTCAACTGACAATGGGCGTCCACCAATAGTTGTTTCAAAAACATGTTTTTCGAACATGGTATCTCTCCTTTGATTGATAAATTGTGTGTTTTGGAGAACTACTAAACAAATATCAACCCATGACGCGTCTCGTCACAAACTCATACTTGTATAGTAGATCTACCAATATTGATAATTACCAAAACACACACTAATTAGTTTAGCATATTCTCTATATAATTGCGCTCATAAAGGGCAATATATTATGAATATCTACAAAAAAACTTCCATTTCATTACTGAAACGGAAGTTAGTATCATATTAACGACGTAATCCTAAACGTTGGATTAATTCGCGGTAACGAGCTACGTCTTTGTTACGTAGGTACGCTAATAAGTTACGACGGTGACCAATTTTTTTCATTAGTCCACGGTATGAATGGAAATCTTTTTTATGTTCGCGGATATGCTCGTTTAATGAGTTAATATCTGCAGTTAACACAGCGATTTGTACTTCTGGAGAACCAGTGTCCCCTTCGTGAGTAGCAAATTCTGTCATGATTTCTGTTTTACGTTCTTTTGTTAAAGCCATCTCATTTCACCTCTTTCTTTTTTTATCCCTGATGCCAAGAAAAGCGTTGGTGACTCGCTGAACTGAGCATAGGTACTATATAGTATTCCAAGCACTTTTACAGTGCTAGATTACCACTTGATATAATTTACACTATATGTCATGTAAATGCAAGAATTTTTATTCAATTTCTTCAATTGTTTCCTCTGGTAAATATTCAAACATCGTTTGAGTGACAATCACAGCAAAGTGTTCCATTCCTTCTGGTGTATGATGGACTTCATCTTCTGTATACCAATCTGGATTCCCTTGTTGATAGCTATACCAGTCAACTTCGTAGGCATTTGGATATTTCTCAGCTGTGTCTTTAATTGTGTCATTTACATTTTGAATGTGCATCACTCTTGAGTTTGTATTTACAAAGAAGACATTACGCTCTTCTCCCGCAATGGACATCAATTCATCCATTCCTTCTTGATCCAATCCTGCATTGGTTCCAAGGACAACGACTAAATTCTCTTGAACTTCTCCGTCACGAACCATGTCACGTAGGATGTCATTCGCATCCCATAATTGCAAGCTTCCTTGACCATAGATGTTTCCATTCCAGAAAATTTCATCTACTTTCGGTGTAAAGTGTAAAGCGATAGAGTCTCCAAAGAATGTTACCGGCACTTCTGTGGCAAATAATAATTCTTGTGGCGTTAACTCATCGAATACAATTGGATTTAAATCTTCAAATTCATCAAACACTTCTTGGTTCTCAGCAATAAGTTCTTGAAGTTCCGCTGATAAAGTTTCTTGTTCAAAATAAATATTTTGTAATGTTTCTACAGGATCTTCAACTTCTAGCTCGTTAACGAAGACGGTCTCAAATGTATCATCCACTTGGTCTAAATATTCTTCAACTTGGATAATCGGTTCACTTAATGGATACGCCGTATTCAGCAAGTTTGGTTTCGTTTGAAAGGCTTGATACTCTAATTCAAATAAAGACACACGTTTATTATCAGCTGAATAGATTAGACCTCGAACAAATAAAACCATCAAAGCAACATAAGCAATAAAGATGAATAGCTTAGGTTGGAAGAACTTTCTCTGATCAATCATATGACCGATATCTTCCGCATCTTCTTTAAAGTTGAACGAAGAACCAAACCAGATTCTCACGCCCCCGCTTTCAATGATACGATAAAAGACTTCCCCAACAATTGCTAATGTAATCAGGGATAAAACATTGACTACGGTAATGTTTTCTCCTAATTCACGGTAAAATGCTAGGTAAAAAACAATAATTGGGTAATACCATAGATAATATGAATATGACCTTTTACCAATAAGATGCAGTGGTTTTAAACTTAGCCAACTTGTCACCGTCGGTGCGCCTACAGTAATTGAAAATACTAGTAACATACTCAACACATTAAATACTGACATCCACAGTAGATACGTAGCTTCGTTTTGATCTGATTGTGTGAAAACAATCCAAATCATCCCACCTGCAGATAGTATGGCAATTAAATTATATACGAACAATTTAATTCTTGAATTATAGAATAAATTTAGAATTGTTGGTGTAATGTAAGCTGCTGCGACACCAATCGCAAATGATGCAAAGCGGGTTTCAATGCCGTAATAAACACGCGTTGGATCCTCGCCTGGTGTATATAAGAATAAGATAGCGACATGGCTTAGTAATACAATAAAAAGCCAAATAATTCCTTTAGATGGAATTGACAGTTTTAATCTTTGTAATAGTAAGATGATACCGGTTGCGATTAGAACTGATTGTAAGTGAATCGCATTATACCACAAGTGAGTAAACGGTGATGCATCTGACATTTGTACAAAATAAGATTGATCCGTCACTATTTGATAAATATTATTTACAAAAAACAACCCAGAAAATATATCACTCTGAATATGTCTTAATTCAGTTGGATATAATATATATAAGCCGACAACGATAAATATTAGAAGCCACAAGAGTGGTATAAAGAGCCTCTCTATCGTATGTAGTAGATACTTTCCGATCGTTTTCCATTGAATTGATGCTTTAACCGGCTGAACTTTCTCAATATTTCTTGCAAAAAAGAACCCTCCAATAACAAGAAATGTATTCACCATGAAAAATCCACCTGGTATTAAGGAAGGGAATAAATGATAAGCAACGACAGCCATAATCGCTAAACCTTTTAAGCCATCAAAACTTTGCACTCTCTTCTTTTGTCGCATTATATTACCTCCTCATTAAGAATGACCTCAATAAATTATTATATAGGAAGCATTATTATTATAAAAGGCCAAATCTGTTTTTATCTAAATTAATTTAAATTTTCTCTAATTAGTAAATTGCCCTTAAAAAGGTTCGAAGCAAAACAAAAGAACGAAACGCTTCAGACTATAATGTAGTCAAAAGAGTTTTGTTCTAAAATAAATTATTTTCGTTTAAAGAAAGTTGCTTTAAGCTCCATAACAATATCTCTTAAATCTGCTGCCGCTTCAAAGTTGAGATCCTTAGCGTATTGACGCATCTCCATCTCAAGTCGTTCAAGCTCTTCTTCACGTTGCAGACGAGAGAGCTGTTTGAATTGGGCTAGGATATTCTCTTCTTGTTCCTCACCTTCAACTTCATGCGTAATTCGAATAAGGTCACGAACTTCTTTCTTAATCGTTTTGGGCGTAATGCCATGTTCTTTATTATAAGCGATTTGAATCTCACGACGACGTTCTGTTTCTTCAATGGCTTTTGTCATTGAGTCCGTCATTTTATCTGCATACATAATTACTTGACCATTCTCGTTACGAGCCGCACGTCCAATCGTTTGAATTAATGCACGCTCACCTCGTAAGAACCCTTCCTTATCCGCATCTAAGATAGCAACAAGCGACACTTCTGGTACGTCAATCCCCTCTCTTAGTAAGTTAATACCGATAAGGACATCAAAAATACCTAACCTTAGATCACGGATAATCTCCGTTCTTTCTAACGTTTTAATATCACTATGTAAGTATTTGACTTTAATATCGACTTCTTTAAGGTAGTCCGTTAAGTCTTCAGACATTTTCTTCGTCAAGGTCGTAATAAACACACGCTCATCGCGTTCAGTTCGTTTCGTAATTTCTTGAATTAAATCATCAATCTGACCTTTAATTGGTCGGACTTCAACCACTGGGTCTAATAAACCAGTTGGACGAATAATTTGTTCAACATATTCGTCATCAGTATGTTCTAATTCATATGGTCCTGGTGTAGCTGAAATATAGATGATTTGGTTGACATGCTTTTCAAACTCTTCTAATCTTAGCGGTCTATTGTCTAAAGCACTAGGTAATCTAAAGCCATAATCAATCAATTGTTGTTTCCGAGCTCGGTCCCCATTATACATCCCTCGAATTTGTGGCATAGTCATATGAGACTCGTCCACTACAATTAAGAAATCATCTGGGAAGAAGTCAATTAATGTATAAGGTTGCTCTCCAGGCGCACGCCCATCCATATGTCTTGAATAGTTCTCAATCCCATTACAGTACCCCATCTCAAGGAGCATTTCTAAATCATAGGTCGTCCGTTGCTCTAAACGTTGTGCTTCTAAGAGTTTATTCTCAGAACGCAATTCTTCTAATCTTTCTTCTAACTCCGCTTTAATGGTATTAACGGCTTGTAACGTTTGATCTTGATCAGCCACGAAGTGAGTTGCAGGATAGATAGGGAAATGATCAACGTCATTTTTAATCTCACCGGTCATTACATCTACTTCGCGAATTCTATCAATTTCGTCACCGAAAAATTCAATACGAATCACTTCACTATCACGCGAAGCTAAGAACACTTCAACAACATCTCCACGAACTCTAAAAGTTCCCCGCTGAAAGTCAATGTCATTTCTAACAAACTGCATATCAATTAGCTGACGCAATACTTCTTCACGCGATACTTCTTGCCCTTTTCTAATTGATAGAACTTGATTACGATACATCTCCGGATCCACTAACCCGTATATACAAGAAACTGATGCGACAACAATAACATCTCGTCGCTCCAATAATGCGGATGAAGCGGAATGTCGTAATTTATCAATTTCATCGTTGACCATGGCTTCTTTTTCAATATATGAATCCGATGATGGAACATAAGCCTCAGGTTGATAGTAATCATAGTAAGACACAAAGTATTCTATTGAATTCTCTGGGAAAAACTCTAATAATTCACTATACAGTTGCCCTGCTAAAGTTTTATTATGTGCTAAAACTAAAGTAGGTTTATTTACTTCTTTAATTACATTGGCAATCGTAAACGTCTTACCTGTTCCTGTTGCACCTAATAGAACCTGTTCTTTTTCACCGTCATTTAATCCTTTAACTAACTCTTTAATTGCTTGAGGTTGATCACCATTTGGCTCATACTGAGATATTAAATTAAATTTATCCATTTTCTGCCTCCTCATTAACCGAACATTTATTCGCTTAAACCATAATACTCTATAATGCTATAAAATTCTACTTCTTTGTTTCAATATGTTTATATAAATGATTATGTTATTTTTCTAGTATAATTTCAGTTTAAAACAAACAAAAAAAGATTGCATCACTCTTCTATTTTATTGTATAATAATTTTTGTTGACTAAGTTAGCAAATGCTTATATACTAGACAAATGAAATCAGTAAGAAAGAGGTGACACCAATGGCAAACTCTAAATCAGCTATTAAACGTGCTCGTCAATCAAGTGTAAAAGAACAACGTAATACTGCACAAGTTTCGAAAATGCGTTCATTAATCAAAGATTTTCGTAATGCAGTAGAAACTGGTGAAGGTGACGTGAATGAATTATTCGCTAAAGCTTCTAAACAAATTGACCGTACTGCAGGTAAAGGATTAATCCACGCAAACAAAGCAGCACGTAACAAATCTACATTAGCAAACTTAATGAATAAATAATTAAGGTACTTTATCTTAATTACAAAAAAACGAAAATGAACTTTTTACAGTTCATTTTCGTTTTTTGGCTCTTTGTCAAATAGGGTTGATGACTCATTTTAATCAAGATCAAGCAGCATAAGTTGTTGCTT
>NZ_JBHSHQ010000008.1:0-34023 GCF_042652985.1 Ruoffia tabacinasalis
TATTAAGTTTGATCAATGAGAGACTGGTGAAACATTGTATAGTATTTTACACAGGATTATGGACTTGACTCCTCGAAGGCACTTTTTATTTAAAACTAGACTGATTAATAGTGGAAATATTTATGTATAAAGTTAATTTAAATTAATTTCTGCATTCTTTAATTCTAAATATTCGCCTTCTAATACCTCGATATAATTACTTTTTTCGATTGAAGAATAATCAATGTAATCATTCATATTCGCGTCACCAGTAATTGTATAGCTTGCATGCTCATCAGTTGCAGTTACTTTATATTCCACAGGATCAATATCTATTCCAATTCTATAAACACCAGGACCAATTATATCGTTCTCAATAACTACAGGATCAGCATCTTCTACTGGTATAGCAAAAGAATTTTTTAATTCTAAAAATTGGTCATCTTCTACTGAAACATAACTAAAAGTATCAAAGGACATGTACGCCACATAGTCTTCGCCACGAGCATCATTAGTTAATGTATAAGAAGCATGGTCTTCCACTGAGAAAACTTTATATTCACCCGCAGGCATATCAGTTCCAATTTTATACACATCATCTTCGAAGATTGTTTCATACGATTCAGGATCAAAAGGATCCTTGTATTCAGTTTCTTCTATAGATTCAACACTTTCATCTATATCTGAGGTTGAAACTGACTCTTCTGCATTTACTGTCAATCCATTCAATAAAACTAAAGCACAACTTAGTAAAAGTATCTTTTTCATATTAACCATCCTTTATCATTTTAGATAATAAACAAAATCAAGAATACGTGAATACACTTTATAACTTTGTAAAAAACATTGTTAAGTAGTATGACCAACAAATATTGGATATAACTTTAATTATTAAATAAATAATTTCTTACTATTTAATCAACTCCCTCATCTTATAAACATTCATAATTATTGTATCAAATTTATTTATATAAAGCTTAAAATACTCTTAATTATCAAGCATTTAATCTAGACTTTTAAGTCATCTTACGTTATGCTATGTTTTGCCAATTCATCAATCTTAGTCATTTACATGTATTTTAGTAAATGAACTAATTAAGTAGCTTGATTGCAATGATGCAATCGAATTGCTACTTATAATGAACAGGCTAAGGATGGCTTTGATGCTATTCTTAGCTTTTTTATTTGAATTTTATATAAATAATACAATGAAGAAACTAACTACCTAAGAAAGGAATTGATAATAGTATGACTTCTAATTTTTGGCATGATTTACCTAAACCATTCTTTATCCTAGCACCTATGGAAGACGTGACGGATGTTGTTTTTCGCCATGTCGTTCAAAAAGCCGCAGAACCCGATGTATACTTTACGGAATTTACAAATTCTGAGAGTTACTGTCATCCTGATGGGATTGAAAGTGTTCGTGGCCGTTTAACTTTTACTGAAGATGAAGAGCCAATTGTTGCTCATATTTGGGGAGATCGTCCAGAGTACTTTGAACAAATGAGTATTGGTATGGCAGAAATGGGCTTTAGCGGGCTTGATATCAATATGGGTTGCCCAGCACCTAATGTTGTAAAACATGGGCGTGGAAGTGGCTTAATCAAGCGAGAAGACGTCGCTGCTGAGCTTATCCAAGCTGCAAAAGCAGGAGGTTTACCCGTAAGTGTTAAAACTCGTTTAGGTTATTTAAAAGTCGACGAGTGGAGAGGTTGGTTGACTCACTTGTTAAAACAAGATATTGTTAACTTATCGATTCACTTAAGAACTAAAAAAGAAATGAGTAAAGAAGACGCTCATTGGGAATTAATTCCTGACATTATGAAACTACGTGATGAAATTGCTCCAAACACATTGATTACGATTAATGGTGATATTCCAGATCGCCAAACAGGTTTGGAATTAGTAGAGAAATACGGTGTGGATGGTGTTATGATTGGACGTGGTGTCTTTAAAAATCCGTTTGCTTTTGAAGTAGATAAAAAAGATCACAGTCCAAAAGAATTATTAGACTTATTAAGATTCCATCTAGACTTATTTGATCAATATAATGAAGATGGGCAACGTCATTTCAGACCTTTACGTCGCTACTTTAAGATTTATGTGCGCGAGTTTAAAGGAGCCAATGATTTGCGCATCCAATTAATGGAGACAAATACAACCGACGAAGCACGTCAGTTAATTGACCACTTCGAGAATAAATTTCTAACATCGGATGTAATTTAATAAAGAGCTATAGAAATGCTATTAATTTCTATGGCTTCTTTTTATATATAGTAGATAGGAGATAATTATGCGTAAGAATTCAACAGTTATAAATGCTTTATATGGAATTGTAGTGACTTTGATATTAGCAGTTGTTTCAATAATGATTACCAATGTCTTGCCAAATGGGTATATTGGAGCCAGTGTAATGGCGATGTTAATCGGGATGGTTCTGCATCCGCTTGTAAAGAAGTTGTTACCATCCTTTACAGGAATAGATTTAGTTGCGAAACGATTGCTCAAAGTCTCCATCGTTCTAATGGGAGCGTCTTTAAGCTTGACTCAAGTTGTAGAGGTTGGGAAGTTCTCCCTAATAGTGATGGTATTTACTTTAGCTACCGCTTTTATATTTGGTAACTTGATAGGAAAGTGGTTTAATATGGACTGGAAATTATCTAACTTAATTTCCGTAGGAACAGGTGTGTGTGGTGGCAGTGCCATTGCTGCAGTTTCACCTATTATTAAAGCCAAAGATGAAGATATAGCTTATGCCTTATCAACGACATTTATTTTTGATATTTTAATGGTTATTTTATTCCCAATTGCGGGACAATTTTTCGGCATGACTGATTTGGGATTTGGATTATGGGCAGGGACTGCAATTAACGATACTTCGTCGGTTGTTGCTGCAAGCTATGCTTTCTCAGAAGCGGCAGGAAATTATGCTGTGATTGTTAAATTAACTAGAACATTAGCCATCGTTCCAATTGTATTTATTTACTCGATTGTTAATCAACGGATTGAACAAAAGACTCATTATGGTGATGGGAATTCAAACGCAACATTTAAATTAACGCGTGTGATTCCTTGGTTTATATTATTCTTTTTAATTATGGTCATATTACGTTCAGTTGGCGTCATATCGGCTGAGTTTGGATCAACTTTATCCTCTATAAGTAAATTCTTTATGGTCATGAGTTTAGGAGCGATTGGTTTACGAACGAACTTTAAATCTGTTGCTCAAAGTGGAATCTTACCTATGGTACATGGTTTTATTATTTCAATGTTAGTCGTAATTGTTTCTTTCGTGATTCAAATGATGTTAGGTCAAGTTTAAAAAGTGTAGGGTTTGTTCCTTAACTAATAAATGATATACTTAACTTGTTGTTGATTAATGAATTTATGGAGGGAAAATAATGTCTGTCATTCACACTAATTTTGAAAGCAAACTTAATGAAATGAATATTCCGTTTAACAAGAAAGAAATTGAGAACGGACATATATTATATCGTTTTAATTTTCGTCTTACTACAGAACGTGCACTCGTTGTAGAGGTCATCATCCAAGCATCGAAAGATAATTACGCTGATGCTCAAATCATCTACCGTCACGTTCATTTATTAACTGACCGTAGTAAAGAAGCAGATGCTTACGAATTACTTAACTCATTAAACGAAATGAAAACAGGTTACTATAGTCTTTACCTAGCTGGTGATGGAGAAGTTTTCCTTAAAACATTGCTAAGAACTGGTGAAGATGCTGAGCCATTATATCAAACATTGGTTATGGGTTCAGGAATTGCTAAAGGTTTACAAAAAGACTTAGTAAACGTGCTAGGTGAATCTGGAAAAGCAATGTAAGGTGACCGCTAATGATAAAAAAGGTTCTATCACAATATCCTGCGCTTAATGTCGTAAGCCAATTTTTTATTATTTTATTTTCGGCTTTATGTTTTGCGGTATCACTGAATATGTTCTTAATTCCTGGGGATATTTATAGTGGGGGAGTTACTGGGATTTCTCAGTTGATTACTTATTCACTAGATCAATTCACACCCTTTGGTAATATTATTCAGACAGGTACATTAAACTTCCTACTTAATATTCCCTTATTGATATTAAGTTATATGAAGTTGGGAAGTCGTTTTACCATTTTAACGGTAGTTGTAGTAGCTATAATGACGGGTTTTACATTAATCATTCCTGTCCAACAGGTATCTTCAAACCCGCTACTTAACGGAATCGTCGCTGGAGCTCTGAATGGGTTAGGCGGAGGATTAACGATCAAATTTGGTATGTCAGCAGGAGGAATTGATATTATTGCTCTTGTGATTAACCGATTAGTCCAAATAAACGTAGGTTCTTTATCACTGATTATTAATTCGGTTGTTATCGTTGGTGCAGGAGTACTTTATTCTTGGGAATTTGCTTTATATACATTAATTTCAATGTATGTAACATCTAGAGTAGTAAATTCAATTCATACAAACGAACAACGCTTAACTGCCTTTATTGTTACCGATAAAGAAGATGAAGTCGTCAAGTCAATTTATGGCCGTATCCATCGTGGAATTACGATTCTTGATGGCCGTGGAGGGTATTCGAAAAAGACGCGTAATACGCTTATGATCGTTATTAACCGATATGAACTTTATGATTTAGAGATGGCAATTGGAGAAGCGGACATTCACGCATTTGTTAATATTATTCAATCTACAAGAGTGAATGGAAACTATCTAAATCGAGACCAACAGAATAAACTAAAACAAAATATAACGTAATAATTAAACACTAGTTATAAGTAATAACTGTCAATCTGCTTTAGGCTCTGATGCATACTTACTGACTAGTGTTTTTTAAATTATAATATTTTTCATAAAATGAGAATAAAATGAATAATTAACGTTGACATTCTCATAATCATCCATTATTATGAAAGTAACAAAAAAACTAAGAAGAGGGATTAATATGATATTGAGTATTATTAACAATCAAAATGATTTTCAAAATTCATTTAATAGCGTCGTCGTGGTCGTTTAATACGATCTATGACGGGGCCAATTGATTGTGCCCGCATAGATTTCTGAAATCTAATGCGGGTTATACTCAATATATACTTCTTAATAGGGGATTATTAAGTAGATATGTTAAGTTTAGGAATAGACCTGAATTAGATTTTAAAATCTAGTTTAGGTCTATTTTTGTAAAAAAAATTAAGGGATGGGGAATTATGATGAAACTTAGAAAAATTGGATTAACATTATTATCAGCTCTATTACTTTCGACAACAGCACTGTCACCGGCAGTTACTTTTGCACAAGAAAATATTATTATTGGTGGGAATTTAGAATTAACTGGGAATGCTGCAGCCTATGGTTCACCCGCGGCTGATGCAATAAATTTATTCATTCAACAAATTAATGACAATGGCGGAATCCTAGATGGCCGTATGTTAGAGGCAGAGATTATTGATAACCGATCTGATTTAACTGAATCGGCATCAATTGCAACGCGTTTAGCTGGTAGCGAGGCCGTAGGAATTATTGGACCTACAGCCACAGGTGTAGCCAAAGCTGCTATTCCTATTACTAATGAAGCTGGAATTGCGAATATTTTTGCAGCGACTACAGGTGACAGCCTAACATTAGCGGATGATGGTTCATTATTAGAATATATCTTCCGTGTTTGTTTTGAGGACTCATATCAAGGTTTAGCTGCGGGGGCTTATACAGCGAATGAATTAGGTTTCTCAAAAGCAGTTATTCTAACAGACCAAGCCTTAGATTACTCACTTGCTTTAGCTGATTCATTTACTGAAACATTCACAGAGAATGGTGGAGAAATCTTAGAGACACAATCATATCAATCTGGAGATACTGATTTCACAGCGTTACTTACTTCGCTATTAGGCAAAGACTTTGATGTCTTATACATTCCAGGTTATTATACTGAAACAGGGTTAATTATTAAACAAGCCAGAGAGATGGGGATTACTCAACCAATAATTGGTGGAGATGGATACCATAGTGATACATTAGTAGATTTAGCTGGGACTAGTAATGCCACTGACATCTACTTTACAACACACTTCTCTGAAGAAAGTGACAATCCAAAAGTACAAGAATTTTTAACTGACTTTGAAGAAATGTATGGACGCTCAGCAGATACATTCTCAGCCTTAGGTTATGATGCGATTGGTTTACTCGTTGATGCGATTGAAAGAGCCGGATCCACAGATCGAGATGCCATTCGCCAAGCTTTAGAAGAAACTGAAAACTTTGAAGGAATTACTGGAACTTTCTCTATGGATGAAAACCATAATCCAACAAAATCCGCTTTAATGTTACGTTTAGAAAATGGAGAAATCGCAGAGGTATCTGAAGCTTCAGCTGAGGAATAAAGACAAAAAATTAGGAGGGAGACATATTAGTGTCACCCTCCCTTTTTATTATAAACTGAAATAATTAGTTAAGAAATGAGCTAGGCCATCTTCATCGTTGGTAAATTCAGTTTGAGTGTCAGCAACGCCTTTGATTTCGTCTGTAGCATTCTTCATTGCTACACCTAAACCAGCGTATTTAATCATTTCTAAGTCATTATTCTCATCACCAAAAGCTAGGATATTCTCATTTGGAATATGATAGAACTCGCTGACTTTATTCACTGCAACTGATTTATTGATTCCTTGACGAACGACTTCAAGAATGGGTAAAACGCCACCCCAAGTACGTACAGATACATCGTCACCGTAGCGAGCCATAATTCGATCTTCAATCGTTTTTTGCTTTTCAACGTCACATAGAATAGTTAAAGCGGTTGGATTCTGTGTTAAGTTTGCGCGGCTTAATTGACTGATCTCGGCTAAGTCTTTAGGGAAGAAGGGACTATCTGGTAAATTCATTGATGAAGTAAATAGTCTTTCTTTACCTTCGGCGATTAATAAATTGATATCTAAATTATCTTGATTCGCAAATAATTCAAAAGCGATTTCTTTATCCAATTCTTCATGATATGCAGGTAAGAAATGTGGCTTTCTTGGGTGGTGGCAATAAGCACCGTTAAAGTTTACCATCGGCGAATTGATATTCATTTCATTGTATATATTAATACTATTTCTATATGGGCGCCCTGTAACAATCATGACGATATGTCCGAGCTCATCAAGCTTTCTTAAAGTTTCAATTGTAAATCGAGAAAGTTTTGATTGATTATTTAAAGTTGTGCCATCTAAATCAATGGCAATAAGATGTTGATTCATATAAGAAACTCCTTTCATATATAGATGATTATACTTAATTATTTTCAATCATACAAATGAATGTTTAAATTGTTTTTCTTCGTCAATATTCGGTACAATATGAGATAGAAATAAATATTAACTATGGGGGAATTTTATGCGTCATATTACTAAATCCTATTATGTAAATGAAATACCAGTCATTGAAATTATCGATGCGAATTTAGAAGATAAAGCTGCGCCATTGGCTATTTTTTATCATGGTTTTACCGGTAGCAAGGACTCGAGTATGACCTTTGGGAATGAGATTGCTAAACGCGGATTCCGTGTTATTATGCCAGATGCTCAACATCATGGTGAAAGACGTAAGTACGGTGTCGATTTAAATGTTAATGGTATCTTATTTTTCGAAGCGTTGATGAGCAACGTTAAAGAATTTCCTGAAATAGTTCATTTTTATCGTTCGAAAGAATTAATTAAAGATGACTTTATTGCAGTAGCTGGAATGTCAATGGGTGGTATGACCACTTCGTTAATACTCAAAGCAAATAAAGAAGTCAATGTTGCCGTTGTATTAATGGGATCTCCTCAACAAATCAAATTTAACGATTGGATTGTTAATCAATATGTGAGTCATGGCGGTGAAGTGGATCAATTAGCTCCAAATGCTAAAACCATCTATGAATATATGACCGAATACTTCAAGAAATATGATTTGGGACTTGATCCTCAAGCGATTAATCAGAGACCACTATTATTCTGGCATTCTAAGCAGGACCCAGTTGTACCATATATCTATGCTGAAGAATTTGTGGAAGCTGCTAAAAATATTCCAGAAGGTAAATACGTTTACTTAAAACTAGACGATCAGGGTGCACATAAAGTACCTTTCATCGAAATGGCAAGAATGGGTGAGTTTATTTCTGCTGCCTATAATGAAGAAGTTGAAAATGTTTATGAAGTAGCCGAAGAAAACTTCAATAAACTTTGGGGTTAATCACTGAAAAAATTTAAATATGTAACAATTTCGCTAAAACGCTTTAATTATTAATTGAAGCGTTTTATTTTACGTGATATTATAAATACATCAGATGATTGGGAGGGTTAATTTAAAATGAATCTTAAAACAAAAAGTAAACAAATAATTGAAGTCGATGGTTTAAAATTTAAAGACCTAAACAACAACGGTGTATTAGATGCTTATGAGGACTGGAGATTATCAAGTCGAGAAAGAGCTGAAAACCTTGTCTCATTAATGAATATAGATGAAAAAGTTGGTATGTTAATGATTAATCAATTAGGTATGGGGAAAGCGAAAAAAGAAGGCGAAAATACCGAAATCTTAGATGAAGTATTTGAGTAAGCTGACGGAACACCAATGAAGTCGCTAGATAAATATCCGACGACTGAAACGATTGAGAAATTACACATGCGTCATTTTATCTTAAGAGATAATATGCCGAATGAAGATATTAATGAATGGGTTAATAAATTAAACGAAGTGGCTGAGGCAACTCGTTTAGGAATTCCAGTAGTTGTTGCATCGAATTCAAGAAATGAATTTTCTAGCAAATTACTGGCTGAAAATCTTGAGAAACTGCCATTCTCACTATACCCAGGAACATTAGGAATCGCTGCGGCTGTACAAGGTGATCTTGAACAAGGTGAAGGCTATAAGATCATTGATGATTTTGCTAAATATAGTAAAAATGAATGGTTAGATTCAGGTATCCGTAAAGGTTATATGTACATGGCTGACGTTGTGACAGATCCAAGATGGCAACGTACTGATGGAACATTTGGTGAAGAGCCTGAATTAATTAGTGAAATTATTGCCCGTTTAATCAAAGGCTTCCAAGGTGAAGAGCTTAATGAAGACTCGATTGCCTTAACAATCAAGCACTTCCCAGGTGGGGGAGCAAGAGAGAACGGATTTGACCCTCATTATAAAGAAGGAAAATGGAACGTATACCGTACAGAAGGTAGTTTAGAAAATTATCACTTACCTCCATTTATCGAAGCGGCGAAACATAATCCAAGTTCAATGATGCCATATTATTCAGCACCAAGTATTGAGAAAAGTCATTTCCAAAGCTTTGATGGAGAAGCAATTCCTTTTGAAGAAGTCGGGATGGCATTTAACCACTATATCTTAAATCATTTATTACGTGATAAATTAGGCTTCACTGGGTACATTAACTCAGACACAGGAATTATGGGTAAAACTGGTTGGGGTGTTGAAGACTTAACGGTTCCTGGACGTTTTGCTAAAGCAATTAATGCTGGGACAGATCTAATCAGTGGAACAAACCAAGTTAAAGACTTGAAAAAAGCTATTACATCTAACTTAATCTCTCCACAAAGAATCGATCAAGCGAATGTGAATGTTTTAATTGAGATGTTTGATTTAGGCTTATTCGATAATAAAACTTATGTCGGAGACCAACCTGTAATGGATGAAGCAACTAAGAAAGAAGCTGAAGAAGCGGCATACCAAACACACTTGAAATCAGTGACTTTATTAAAAAATAATAATGTCTTACCAGCTAAAGGACAAAAACTAATCGTTAAAGCCTTTGGTAGAGGTGAAGAGGAAAATGAAAAATACCAAGAACTTCTATTAAAAGACGTGAAGGCATTAAATATCGAAATTGTTGAAGATTATAAAGAGGTTGACATTGCAGCGTTATTCCTATACCCAGTGAGTGGTTCGTACTTTGATGCGACACCTGGTTTATTAGAATTAGAAATCTGTGAAGATAAGCCTAATATTGCACTGAACGGCGACACTTATAAAGAAACAACTTTAAGTAACTTATATGAATTAAATAAAATTGTAGACTACATGCATGAAAACGGCAAAAAAGTTGTGACATCAGTGAATATGATCTTGCCTTGGATTTTAGAGAATATTGAGAAGAAATCAGATGCCTTACTTGTTGGTTATGATACATTCCCTGGGGCAGTGCTTGAAGTGATCCTCGGTCAATTCTCTCCAATTGGGAAACTACCGTTAACATTACCTAAGAATAGTAAAGTTATTGGAGTGGATGAATACGGTGTATCAATTTCGCGTAATGATGTACCTGGTTACGATAAAGATAAGTATATGCGTGAAGGAATGACATATGCTTACGTTGATCAAGCAGGGAATGAGTATCGAAGCGGCTTTGGTTTAAATTATTAAATACTTCTACATAGATGTGTTTATCTTTTACATATCACTTTTAAACGTTATAATGTAAATGAATTAAAATGATTAGATATGGGGTGAGTAGGTGGAGCCAATGTTTTGGAAGCGAACGGATGATTATTACTATTTAAAGTTAGAAACGCATTATTTAGATATACCTTACTATAATCAGAAAAGACGCATCCGTGTTTTATTACCGAAAGATTATAAAAAAGATGTTGAGAATGCTTACCCTGTATTGTATATGCATGATGGGCAAAATGTGTTTTATAGTAAAGAGGCATTTGTAGGTCATTCTTGGAAAGTCATTCCAGCGATAAAAAATAATAAAGAGTTACCTAAAATGATTATTGTTGCAGTAGATAATGCCAATGAAAATCGATTAAATGAATATTCGCCGTGGCCAACCGATCAAACGAAGACTGAAGAATTTCAGAATGTCGGTGGAGATGGGGCCTTGCATGGTGAATGGTTTGTTAACGAATTAAAACCCTTTATTGATGACAATTATCGAACGCTACCTGATAGAAAGAATACTTTACTTGCTGGAAGTTCAATGGGTGGCATTATGGCAGCCTATATGGGGAGTAAGTATCCAGAAGTATTCGGAGTCCTTGGAGTATTCTCATTAGCTTCATGGTTTAATGAAGAGCAATTTTTATCTTTCATCAAAGCGCATCCTTTAAACCCAGATACGAAAGTATACATTCAAGTAGGGACAAACGAGGGCGATGATACCGATGCTAGTTTTATCGATGGTAAGATGAATCAACAATATATTGATTGTAATCTTCGATATTATAATAATTTACTGAAAATGAATCATCCCATAGATAATATTTGGTTACGAATTATGGCAGACGAAGAGCACCATGAACTTTATTGGGCGCGACATTTTCCAGAATTCCTAAGATATGGCTTTGATATTATTAATGGTGATAATTAATCTTATTTTTCTTTTAAAAAGACTGGATTATCTAAAAACTTGCGTTATAATGTAAATCTCTTAGATATTTTAATAAAGGAGTTTTTACAATTAATAAACATCAATTTATAACACATACAATTGAATTAGTTGATGAGAACCATCCTTTGATTGCTCAGTTTCAACTTTCTTTAATGTTGCTAGTACCTAGCAGTTTAATAGCAACGGATATTCGCACAGGTTTTCCAAACTTAGTGAGCAATGAGCGGATAATTATTGACCAATTTGTTCTGATGCAATTTGAGGATTACAACAAGAATGCTGATAGTCAAAAACTGAGACCCTTATTATATGCAGATAATTTTCTACAAATTATTGAAGATGATTTATTTAATTATTATCAGACACATGATGAGATCGAATTAGTAAGTTGTAATTTGAATTTGTTTACCGATGTAAGGGCAAATTCAGCCATCAAACTTTTTTCATCGAATCCCGAAGATACAACTAGAGATAATTAGCAAAAAGAAAACTCCCATAAAGGGAGTTTTTTCTTTGCATTCAATGATTATGCTAAAGCATCAACGATTGCTTTGTTAAATGCATCAATATCTTCTGGTGTACGACTTGAGATAATTCCTGAAGGGTCAATAACAACTTCTTCATCATAGTAGTTAGCACCAGCATTTTTCACATCAATTGCGACTTGTTTCACACTCGTAATGTCTTTTCCGCGCAGTATATCTGCATTGACTAATAATTGTGGGCCATGACAGATTGTAAAAATTGGTTTACGAGCAAAAGCAAATTCTCTAACGAAATCAACGATACGATCGTCTTTTCTTAATTTGTCTGGAGAAAATCCACCCGGAATTAGTAAAGCATCATAATCAGCTGACTTCACATCATCAATACCTTTGTCGATTGTAACTTCTGCTTCACCTTTTTTCCCTTTAGCCGTATGTCCTGCTTCAGGTCCAATTGTTATAACCTCGTGACCTGCTTCTATTAATACATCACGTGGTGAAGTGAATTCAATATCCTCGAATAAGTCTGTTATTACTGTAGCAATTTTTGCCATTAATAAAGTCCTCCTTTGAGTTTTCTACCTACAGTTTAACAATCTGGTAGATGAATGCAATTGATTTGCTTGAAAGTCCAGATATGTTGAGTATTAAGTAAGAAAGAATGCTCAGTATCTGATATAATTAAAGTAAAAAAAGAGGAGGTGTGTTTAAAGTGAAAATAGCTTTAATCGCACATGATAAGAAAAAAGATAATATGGTAAATATTGCGGTAGCCTATCGACATATATTTGCTAAACATGAATTATTTGCTACAGGTACAACAGGTCAAAGAATTATCGAAGCCACTGGTTTAAAAGTTCATCGTTTTAAATCTGGACCATTAGGTGGAGATCAACAAATTGGTGCAGCAATCTCAGATGATCGTATGGACTTAGTATTATTCCTAAGAGATCCCTTAACTGCTCAACCACATGAACCAGATGTGTCTGCCTTATTACGTCTTTGTGATGTTTACGATATTCCATTAGCAACAAATATGGGTACAGCTGAGATTTTAATTCGTGGGTTAGAAAGTGGATTTTTTGACTGGAGACATATTCGTCAAACTCAAGAACACAATAAGATTGATATTTAATTGATGACATTAGGAGGTATGTGAGTGAGTAATTTAAAACAAATGATATTAGAGCATGGAAAAGTTTATCCTGGGAATATCTTAAAAGTTGATTCATTTTTAAATCATCAAATCGATCCACATGTGATTAAAAGTATCGAAAATGATTTTTATCAATACTTTAAAGATAAAGGTGTCACAAAAGTATTAACTATTGAATCATCTGGTATTGCACCAGCTTTAATGGTTGCCTATCGTTTGGATGTTCCAATGTTATTCGCCAAGAAAGCTTTACCAAGTACAATTAAATCAGAAGATAAATATGAGACTCTGGTTCATTCATATACAAAGAATACAACTAGTAATGTGTTTATATCAAAAGAATATCTTAATAAAGATGATAAAGTATTAATTATAGATGATTTCCTAGCTAATGGCGAGGCTGCTTATGGTTTAGCAGATTTAATCGAGCAAAGTGGGGCGGAAACAGTAGGTATAGGTATTTGTATTGAGAAATCCTTCCAACCCGGTAGAGAAAGATTGGAAGATTCCGGACACGATGTCTATTCGATCTGTCGAATTAAATCATTAGATGATGGGAAGATTGAATTTTATGAATAAAAAATAAAGGTCAAAAAACATTTGACCTTTCCTGACTAAAGGTATATAATAAGTATAGCCTCAAGAGGGGCTTATATTTATATAGAAAAATAATTGACCAATTTTGACCAAAAGAAAGGCTGTGTAAATATGATTGATAAATTAACAACCACTATGCAACAGGCAATTGGTGAGGCACAGCAAGTAGCCATAACACGGCAACATCAACAAATAGATATTGCGCATTTATGGTTAATCATGCTAGAAGCAGACCATTTTGCTTATAAATTATATAGTGAACAAAATATTCCAATGGATCAATTTGTTCGTCTAGTTGAAGATGAAATTGATAAAATATCACAAGTAAGTGGGAGTAATGTACAATACGGACAAGGTATTAGTCAGAACTTAAATCGCTTATTACAAGATGCAACGACGATTGCAGCGGAATATAATGATGAGTATCTTTCAACGGAAATCATTCTGTTGGCTTTATACAAACAAAAACATAATCCAATCGTTAAGTTTTTAAATGATAATGGCTTAACTGAACAAAAATTTAAAGATAGAATTGAAGAATTGAGAGGAGGAAATCGTGTGACATCTCAAAATCAAGAAGAGACATATGAATCTCTAGATAAATATGCGATTAACTTAAATGAAGCAGTCAAAACAAATAAAATGGATCCAATCATCGGACGTGATGAAGAGATTCGTGATGTAATTCGAATTTTATCACGTAAATCTAAAAATAATCCAATCTTAATTGGGGATCCGGGTGTTGGTAAAACCGCGATTGTTGAAGGACTAGCACAAAGAATTGTTCGAAATGATGTACCGGAAAACTTAAAAGGAAAAACTCTTTATTCTTTAGATATGGGTGCATTGATTGCCGGAGCAAAATATCGTGGAGAGTTTGAAGAACGCTTAAAAGCTGTATTAAAAGAAGTGAAAGATGCAGAAGGGCAAATACTTCTATTCATTGATGAAATTCATACAATTGTCGGAGCAGGTAAAACTGAAGGTTCAATGGATGCTGGGAATCTCTTAAAACCGATGTTAGCCCGTGGTGAATTGCATTGTATTGGAGCAACGACACTAGATGAATACCGCCAAAACTTTGAAAAAGACAAAGCTTTAGAAAGACGTTTCCAAAGAGTTATGGTTAATGAACCAAATGTTGAAGACACTATTTCTATTCTACGTGGTTTAAAAGAACGTTATGAGATTCATCATGGTGTGAATATTCATGACAATGCCTTAGTAGCTGCAGCAACACTTTCAAACCGTTATATTACTGATCGTTTCTTACCAGATAAAGCACTCGATTTAGTTGACGAAGCTTGTGCGACAATTCGTATGGAATTAAATTCAGTACCCTTAGAAATTGACCAAGTCAATCGTCGTTTAATGACTTTAGAAATTGAAGAAGAAGCATTGAAAAAAGAAGATGACGACGCAAGTAAACGTCGCTTAGAGATTCTTCGAGAAGAGTTAGCAAACTTACGAGAAGAAGCGAATAACTTGAAAGCTCGTTGGGATATTGAAAAAGAAGAAACAAATAAATTACGTGATAAACGTGAACAACTAGATCAAGCTCGTCATGACTTAGAAGATGCAGAAGCTGAATATAATTTAGAAAAAGCGGCTGAATTAAGACATGGCATCATTCCTGAACTGGAGAAAGAATTAACAGCCATAGAGAATGAACATGTTGAAACTGAAGTACAAAGCCGACTCACACAAGAATCAGTAACAGATGAAGAAATTGCTAAAGTTGTTGGTCGTTTAACTGGTATTCCAGTGAACAAAATTGTTGAAGGCGAAAGAGAAAAATTATTGCATCTTGATGACGTCTTACATAGAAGAGTCATTGGACAAGATGAAGCCGTTCGACTTGTTCATGAAGCAGTACTTAGATCACGTGCTGGAATTCAAGATCCGAATCGACCAATTGGTTCGTTCCTATTCTTAGGACCAACGGGTGTTGGTAAAACAGAATTAGCTAAAGCACTCGCTGTGGCGTTATTCGATTCTGAAGATCATATGGTTCGACTTGACATGAGTGAGTATATGGAGAAACATACGGTGTCTAGATTAGTGGGAGCTCCTCCAGGATACATTGGACATGATGAAGGTGGACAACTGACTGAGGCCGTACGTAGAAATCCGTACACTATCATTCTATTGGATGAGGTGGAAAAAGCCCATCCAGATGTTTTCAATATATTACTCCAAGTATTGGATGATGGTCGATTGACCGATTCGAAAGGACGCGTTGTAGACTTCAAAAATACTGTCATAATAATGACTAGTAATATCGGGTCACACTTACTACTTGAAGGAGTAGAAGATAATGGCGTAATATCTTCAGAAACTGAAAAACAAGTAAATCAATTACTGCGTCAACAATTCAAACCAGAATTCTTAAATCGTATTGATGATACTGTTCTTTTCTCTCCTTTAACTTTAGACAATATGAGTGGAATTGTACTCAAAATGATTGAAAACCTTTCAAATAGATTGGCAGACCAACAAATAAAATTAGAAGTGACTGAATCAGCAACTCAATGGCTTGCTGAACAAGGTTACGATCCTATTTACGGAGCGAGACCTTTACAACGCTTCATAATGAAAGAATTAGAAACACCATTAGCTAAAGAAATTGTAGCAGGAAATGTATTACCAAATTCTGTGATTACTGTTGATGAAAGTGAAGGGCAACTTACCTTTAACAGTACCGAAGCTATGGTATAACAGAAAAATGATTAAACCAGCGTATTGAAAAATGCGTTGGTTTTTTGTTTAGTTACATTTAACTATTACTGTATACCATACAATTGGTAATATGACTATATTGGAAAAAATAAATATGTTATATTAAAAGAATATAACGGAGGTGAAATATGAACAAAGTAAAAAAATATCGTTTTGATATTATTAAATATTTGTTTATAGCAGGTTTAATTGTATTGGCCATTGTTAATTTCGACAGACTAAAAAATATTTTTAGTTATTTATTGACAATTTCAATGCCAATTATTTTAGGTTTTATTATTGCGTATGTACTGAATATCCCGATGGTGATGTTGGAGAAACTGTATTTTCCCAATAGTGACAGTATTGTTATTAAAAAGACACGCAGACCAGTGAGTATTTTAGTATCTATAATAATAATTACTATCGTTTTGATTTTTATTTTGAATTTAGTGATTCCTCAATTGATATCAGTCTTTGGCCGAATTATTGAAATTATTCCACTCTTAGCGAATGGAATTCAAAACCGGGTGATAGAGAATGAAGAGATATTTCCCCCATTAGCTGAGTTTGTCGAAACTTTTCAAATTGATTGGCAAAATATCGTCACAAATATGATTTCTATTGCGAATCGTTTTACGACTAATATTATTGAGACAACACTTTCAACAGTGGGCTCTGTCTTTAGTATCGTTGTAAATTTATTTCTTTCATTGATGATTTCACTTTATGTCTTGATGTCTAAGGAAACTTTAGGTAGACAGTTTAGAATCTTATCTGAAACGTATCTGCCTGAAAGAGGGCATAAAGGTCTAATGTATGTGTTGGAAGTTACTGATTATTCGTTCCGTCACTTTATCACGGGAGAAGTACTAGAAGCTTTAATACTTGGATCGCTTGTGACTGTTGGTATGTGGATTTTCCAATTCCCATATGCTTCAATGATTGGGGCATTAACAGGTGTGACAGCGTTAATACCTGTATTGGGAGCCTATATTTCAGGTGCCATTGGATTTATTATGATTTTCGTTGATTCACCAATTCAGGCTTTAACTTTCTTAGTCTTTATTATTGTCATACAACAATTAGAAGGAAATCTCATATACCCTCGTGTAGTAGGTGGATCTATTGGACTCCCTGGCTTGTGGGTATTAATATCCATTACAATCGGTGGGGGCTTATTAGGGATTTGGGGAATGCTTCTTGCTGTTCCATTAGTATCAACTTTGTTTAAGTTATTAAAAAATGACATAGAATACAGAAGAAACACTAGACATCAAGAACAAGAGTATGTTGACGCAGTCGAAGATATAAACGAAACAAATGAATTGGAAGGTACAACTTAGTAATTTAATAACCAACCAATTTTTTACTAATTATTTACAGATATTTCTTCGGAAATCCTCATATTAGTGGTATAATGAATATGAGAGGAGGGTAAATATGATTGCAAGTTTATTAATAGGTATGCTGTTACTTAGCTTATGTCTATTTTACAGTCCAAAATGGCTGTTCTTAGGATTAGCAGTAATAGCATATGGTTTTTATTTTGGAATGCCAGGTCAAAACTTACTCGTGTTCATAATTTTCTTACTAGGTATACTCATGTTAATTGTGGAGTTTTATGTTCCTGATTTCGGTATTATTGGTATGTTTGGTTTATTAGCAATAAGTATATCTCTTTATATGCATTTAAACGACATTGGTGATGTAGTATTAACACTATTAGCAATGATTCTTGTCAGCGCGATTGGAATATTTGTCCCAATAAAATTAGGTAAAGATTTAGCTATTAGTAATGGATTTGTACTTGGGACTTCTTCTGAAAAAGAAAAGGGTTACTCGAGTCATAAAGATTTTACATATTTATTGGGTAAAAAGGGTGTCACAGTCACAGCACTTAGACCTGTCGGACGTGGTGAGTTCGATGAGGAGTATTATGAGGTCGTCAGTTCTGAGGACATGATCCAAAGTGGGACACCAATATATGTTTCAAAAGTTGAAGGCGCAAAAATTTACGTAAGAAAGGAAATATAATATGAATAATTTTCCAAATAATGATTTTGATGTATCGTCTCTAATTTCGATTGGTATTATTATTGTTATTTTAATAATACTAATTTCTTTATTCTTTAGATTCGTACCCGTAGGATTATGGGTGACAGCTTATTTCTCTGGTGCTAAAGTTTCAATCGGTAACTTAGTAGGTATGAGGTTACGTCGAGTTCAACCGTCAGAAATCGTACGTCCACTAATTAAAGCGACAAAAGCTGGACTTACTTTAGATACGAATCAATTAGAGGCGCATCACCTGGCTGGAGGGAATGTCAACTTAGTTGTTGATGCACTGATCGCCGCACAAAGAGCGAATATTGATTTAGAATTTGAACAAGCAGCAGCGATTGACTTAGCTGGACGTAATGTCTTTGAAGCTGTTCAAGTTTCAGTAAATCCGAAAGTAATTGAAACACCTCTTATTTCTGCCGTTGCAATGAATGGTATTGAAGTAAGAGCGAAAGCTAAAGTAACAGTTCGAGCTAATATCGAGCGACTTGTTGGTGGTGCGGGTGAAGAAACAATTATTGCCCGTATCGGTGAGGGGATTGTAACGACTGTTGGTAGTTCAGAAAGTCATTCAAAAGTCCTTGAGAATCCAGATTCGATTTCACAAACAATTCTGCGTAAAGGCTTAGACTCAGGTACTGCTTTTGAAATTCTATCCATTGATATTGCCGACGTGGATGTTGGACGTAACATTGGTGCGAAACTTCAAGCTGATCAAGCGATTGCTGATAAAAACGTTGCACAAGCTAAAGCCGAAGAGCGTAGAGCATTTGCAGTGGCGGAAGAGCAAGAAATGGTTGCCGAAGTACAACGTATGCGTGCGCGTGTTGTTGAAGCCGAAGCTGAAGTACCGTTAGCAATGGCGGAAGCTTTCAAAAAAGGAAATCTTGGTGTCATGGATTACTACAACATGAAAAATATAGAATCAGACACTTCAATGCGTGATTCAATTGCAAAAGGAACGAATTCATCCGAAGAAGGTAGAGAATAATGAATTTTCTAGTTGGAGTTTGGATAATTTACTTATTAGGTTCGTTTCTATTTTCAGTGTTTGCACCAAGGATTAGAAATCAACAACATAAGAATTTTCAAGATTCAGAGATTGAAAATCATGAATCGGTAGAGAAACCCATTACCAAGCCAACAAATAAAGAAGAGTTACAACGTAAGTCTGATATTCGAGCTCGAAATGAACGAGTTCAGGCCATGCGAAAAAGACATAATAATCAGAGTGACAATCCGAAGTTAGTGAAGAACATGTCTTTAAACCAATTAAATAATAGTTTAAAAAAAGCTAATAATGCTTTAGGAAATACTAAAGCATCCCCTGGGCAAAGTTTTGAATCACAGGATGATTATCAAGTTGATTTTACAAAAATCGCAGATTATGATAATCCTATTGATCATTCATATATGGAAGGGGAAAGTCGCGAGCAATATTTAAATGAATTAGAGAATTGGTACGCGGATGATTCAATTGAAGATGTTTCATGGATGGAACTGGATAACACTAATATCCTCCAAGATGAACATACTCAAAAAGCGTCTAGACCTAAAAACCAAACCGTCAATCATATGTATCACTCTATGAGAGATGGGGCAAAGTTAAGAGAAATGATGATTTTCAATGAAATAATTAACAAGCCCAAGAGTCTTCGACATAAATAATTGAATGACAAAAGATGCGAACGAAACCAATGTAAATTTGGAAGAGTTCGCATTTTTTACATTTATGTATACATAAGCTAAATAAAAACATCAAACTAGCTTGCATAATGCGAAAGTATATAGTAATATAGTCCGTGGTGTAAAACCAAAAACACACGAATAATGATAATTTAACGGGTGCTCTCCTCGGAGAGACGTTTTGTTAGTTGATTTATTCGGAGGAAAACAAAACCAAAGGAGAATGATAATTATGGCAGTTATTTCAATGAAACAATTGTTAGAAGCTGGTGTGCATTTCGGACACCAAACACGTCGCTGGAACCCAAAAATGAAACCTTACATCTTTACGGAGCGTAACGGTATTTATATTATTGACTTACAAAAAACAGTTAAGTTAGTTGATAAAGCGTATAACTTTATGCGTGACGAAGCAGCTAATGGAGCGGTTGTATTATTTGTAGGTACTAAAAAACAAGCACAAGGTGCAATTGACGAACAAGCAAAACGTGCTGGTCAATACTACATTAACCACCGTTGGTTAGGTGGATTATTAACTAACTGGGAAACAATCCAACAAAGTATCCGTCGTCTAAAATCTATTGAAAAAATGGAAGAAGATGGAACATTTGATGTATTACCTAAAAAAGAAGTATTACAATTACGTAAAGAATTAGATCGTTTAGAGCAAAACCTTGGTGGTATTAAAGATATGCCTCGTATTCCAGATGTAATCTTTATTGTTGATCCACGCAAAGAACACATTGCAATCCAAGAAGCTAAAAAATTAAATATTCCATTAGTTGGAATGGTTGATACAAACTGTGATCCAGATGAAATTGACTATGTTATTCCATCAAATGACGATGCTATTCGTGCGATTAAATTAATCACATCTGCAATGGCTGACGCAGTTCTTGAAGGAAACCAAGGACATAGTGAAGATGATTCAGAAGAAAAATCTGACAAAGAATTTTTCGATAACTTATTTGATTCTGAAGAAGAAGCTACTACTGCAGATTCAACAGAAGCTTAGTAATTAGATTATTCACAGCTGTCTTAATTCAGGACGTTACACAGGTCTAAAAACCTTGCCCTGTGTTAGGACAGCTTTTTATTTTGACTTTAAAATATCAAGGAGGATTTGAGTTTAATGGCTAAAATTAGTGCAAAACAAGTTAAAGAACTACGCGAAATGACTGGTGTAGGTATGATGGACGCGAAAAAAGCGTTGGTTGAAGTTGACGGAGATATGGATAAAGCGGTAGACTTTTTAAGAGAAAAAGGTTTATCTAAAGCTGCTAAAAAAGCAAGCCGTATTGCTGCAGAAGGTTTAGCTGCAACAAGTATCAATGGAAACACAGCTGCAATTATCGAAGTTAACTCAGAAACTGACTTTGTTTCTAAAAACGAAGAATTCGTAAATATTGTTAACACAATCGCTGATGCAGTTGCTGCTAACAAACCAGCTACAATGGAAGAAGCTAACGCTATCGAAGTTGACGGCAAAACAATTGCTGACATCGTATTAGAAGCAACTAATAAAATCGGTGAGAAAATTTCTTTCCGTCGTTTCTCTATCTTAGAAAAAACAGATAACGATACTTTTGGTGAGTACATCCATGGTGGTGGACAAATCGCTGTTATCACATTAATCGAAGGATTATCTGATGAAGATGTAGCGAAGGATGTTTCAATGCACGTTGCTGCAATCCAACCAAAATACGTTAACCGTGACGAAGTTCCTGCAGAAGAATTAGATCACGAGAAAAAAGTTCAAACTGAAATCGCATTAAACGAAGGTAAACCAGCTAATATCGTTGAAAAAATGATCGATGGACGTATGAACAAATTCTTAGCTGAAATTAGCTTAAACGAACAACCATTTGTTAAAGATAACGATCAAACAGTTGGTAAATACGTTGGTGATAAAGGCGGAACAATCAAACAATTCATTCGTTTCACTGTTGGTGAAGGAATCGAAAAACGCCAAGACAACTTCGCTGAAGAAGTTGCTGCTCAAATGAAAAAAGATTAATTTTATACCTTTAGCCCCAGTTTCCTGGGGCTATTTTTAAAGAAACGATTACGATTAAGAAAGGCAGTATGATATGACTAAAGAAACAACAAAATACAAACGTGTAATTTTAAAGCTTAGTGGAGAAGCAATTGCTGGAAAACAAGGCTTTGGAATCCATCCAGATACAATTAAAGAAATGGTAGAAGAACTTAAGGATATTCATGACTTAGGTGTTGAAATTGCCATTGTTGTAGGTGGAGGAAATATCTGGCGTGGTACAATCGGTGAAGAAATGGGAATGGAACGTGCTCAAGCTGATTACATGGGAATGTTAGCAACCGTAATGAATGCTTTAGCATTACAAGATGTATTAGAGAATAGCGGTGTCCCAACACGTGTACAAACTTCTGTAGAGATGCGTCAAATCGCAGAGCCGTATATTCGTCGTCGTGCAATTCGCCATCTTGAAAAAGGCCGTGTAGTCATCTTTGCTGGTGGAACAGGGAATCCTTACTTTACAACAGACACAACTGCAGCTTTACGTGCGGCTGAGATTAATGCAGATGTTATCCTTATGGCTAAAAATAATGTTGATGGTGTTTATGACTCGGATCCAAAAGAGAACAAAGCTGCCGTTAAGTATGATAACTTAACTCATCTTGATGTTATTTCTAAAGGCTTGAAAGTTATGGATTCTACTGCTAGTTCATTAAGTATGGATAATGACATACCTTTAGTTGTATTTAACTTAAATGAATCAGGAAATATTCGTCGCGTTATTCTTGGCGAAAATATCGGAACGACAGTTGAAGCAAAACTAAAAAATCAATAATACAAATTTTTAAGATTAATATTTTTTACGATAGTTAGTGATAAACATATCATGTCTATCAGAATGTCTGATTTAATACTCTTTGTACTTAAAATATGGTATAATGAGTTAAATTGAACTATAGAGTATTATTAGGAGGATCTTTTTATGACACCGAGTGAAATTTTATCAACAACAAAACAAAGAATGAACAAATCCGTTGAAGCTTATCAACGCGAAATTGCTTCAATTCGTGCTGGTCGTGCGAATGCAAGTATATTAGACCGAGTTAATGTTAATTATTATGGTGTGCCAACACCATTGAATCAACTTGCGGGTATTTCAAGTCCAGAGGCAAGAATGTTAGTTATATCACCTTATGATAAATCTAGCTTAACTGATATTGAAAAAGCTATTTTACAAAGTGATATCGGTATTACACCATCAAATGACGGAGACGTGATTCGTCTTGTAATTCCAGCACTGACGAAAGAAAGACGTGCAGAATTAGCGAAAGTTGTCGGAAAAGAACAAGAAAATGCAAAAGTTTCTATCCGAAATATTCGTCGTGATATTATTGATTCAGTTAAAAAACTTGAAAAAGCAAAAGAGTTAACTGAAGATGATGTAAAAGATTATGAATCAGATATCCAAAAAATAACTGATGACTCAACAAAAAGAATTGAAGAATTAACAAAAGAAAAAGAGGATGAGATTTTTAACGATTAATTAAATAATCGTCCTAATGATTGCTGTTGATTTTGTTTCAAATTGAAAATACTTTTATCTGAAAGGTTATATCAACTTTTCAAGATAAAAGTATTTTTTTGTTTTCATGATTATTATTCGTAATTTAACATTATTTTGGTATAATACTAAGGATGATTATTTAAAAGGGAGTATTTTATGAATAATGAATTTGAAACAGTTCCCAAGCACATTGCAATTATAATGGATGGAAATGGACGCTGGGCTAAGAAAAGATTTTTACCACGCGTAGCTGGACATCGAAAAGGTGTTCAAGCAATTAAAAAAATAACAATTAGAGCGAATGAGCTTAATATTAAATTAATTACAATGTATGCTTTTTCAACAGAAAATTGGGGTCGTCCTAAAGATGAAGTGGACTTTCTGATGAAATTACCGAAGGAATTTTTTAACGAATTTCTACCTGAATTAATTGATAATAACATACGAATTGAAGTGATTGGTGACACAGATGCACTTCCTGAAGAAACTAAAGGCATCTTAAATTCAGCCATTGAAGATACTAAACATTGTACTGGAATGGTATTAAACTTTGCATTGAATTATGGCTCACGACAAGAAATTACAAGTGCAGTAAAAAATATTATAACCGAAATTCAAAACGATAATATTGATATAAATGATGTGTCGGAAGACTTAATTAATAAACATTTAATGACAAGTCGTTATAATGAATTTAGTGATCCAGATTTAATTATTCGAACAAGTGGCGAAGAGCGTTTAAGCAATTTCCTATTGTGGCAAGCAGCCTATAGTGAATTTTACTTTACGGATGTGTTATGGCCTGACTTTAATGAGGATGAACTTGATAAGGCTATTAAAACTTATAACGGTAGACAACGACGATTTGGAAAAATTTAGTAGTTACCTGTCGTCTTAAGTCTTAGGAGGAATAATTTTGATTGTAAGAATTAGAAGTGCCGTCATAGCACTTGCACTTTATATCCCATTCTTATTATTAGGTGGCGGTTATTATGCATTTGCGATGTGGGTCATTGGAATTGTAGGATTATTTGAATTTGCCGAAATGCAGAAATTAAATATTGTTAACCATATTGGGTTTTTTTCTGTTGTTGGTTTAACTTCTTTACTTATACCTCAAATGTATATGCCAGAATTTATGAATCAGGGCAATCCAGAGTATTTATTTTACATTTGTAGTTTAATTTTGCTAGTATTTACTGTGTTCAACCATCGGAAATTTAATTTCGGTCACGCCGCTATTATGGTGTTTGCATGTATTTATATCGGTTATGGTTTTAGATTTTTAATACTATTTCGCGAGATGGGGCTAGAAACAATTCTATACTTACTAGTCGTAGTTTGGTCAACGGATTCAGGTGCATACTTCGTCGGTAGAAAATTTGGAAGCAGACCACTGGCGCCTGAGATTAGCCCGAATAAGACAGTTGAAGGAATGATTGGTGGGGTTTTAACAGCACTACTTGTAGCGAGTATATTTGTTGCTATATTCCAACCAGCCTTAGGTGCAGTGAATCAAGTATGGATATTAACAATCATTGTGTCACTATTTGGACAATTTGGTGATTTAGTGGAATCAGCGTTTAAACGCTATTTCAATGTCAAAGATTCGGGTAAATTTTTACCGGGTCATGGCGGTATGTTAGACCGATTTGATAGTTTAATTTTCGCAAGTTTTATTATGATGTTTTGGATAAATTTATTTAGATAGGATGGTTACTATTGACGACTTTACTAGTATTTTTAGTCATATTTTCGATAATTGTAGTTATACATGAGTTTGGACATTATTTTTTCGCAAAGCGAGCAGGGATTTTAGTTAGAGAATTTGCGTTAGGAATGGGTCCTAAATTATTTTCTAAACAGGGGAAAGATGGAACGACATATACAGTCAGATTGTTACCACTTGGTGGTTACGTTCGTCTAGCTGGATTGTATGAAGAAGATGAGATTCAAGCTGGAATGGAAGTTGGTTTAGAAATTAATGATAATGATCAAGTGTCATTGATTAATTTATCGGATAACTTTTCAGTAGACGAGATGCCAGTTAGAGTTGACAATGTTGATTTAATAGATGAGATGTTCATCGAAGCCGTTCCAGTTGGTCAAACGGATATCGTAAGATACTCAGTGGCAAAGAAAGCAAACATTATTGAAGCGGATGGAACTAAATTACCAGTCGCTCCACGTGAAATGCGTTATGAAAGTGCAAGTGTTTGGAACAAGATGATTACTAACTTTGCAGGACCAATGAATAACTTCATATTATCCATAATTGCTTTTACAATTGTGGCTTTTATGATTGGTATTCCAAATACGGATAGTGTCATTGGAGAAGTTGTTGATGGATCTGTCGCTCAAGAAGCAGGTTTAGTAGATGGCGATAGAGTGACAGAAGTTGATGGTCAATCTGTAAGTGAATGGTCCGATTTAGTCTTATTAATTCAAGAAAGACCGAATGAAGAATTACCAATGACCGTAGAACGCGAGAATGAAACGGTTGATACAGTTGTGGATGTTCAAGCTGTGACAGATGAACAATCTGGTAACGAAATTGGACAAATTGGTATTATTGCGGATAGAGAGTTTGGTTTTGGAAGTAGTATCACTTATGGTGTGACAGCGACTTGGGGAATCATCACTGGCGTATTAGGAGTTATCGGTAGTATGATTACGAGTGGCTTCAATATTAATAACTTTGGTGGTCCAGTAGCCATGGCTCAGATGACTGATCAAGTTGTCAGTCTAGGTTTACCGGTAATAGTCAACTTCTTAGCAATGCTTTCTGCTAACTTAGGAGTATTCAACTTATTACCAATACCAGCTTTAGACGGTGGTAAGATAGTATTAAATGCCATTGAAGCAGTGAGAGGGAAACCTTTAAGTGAATCAAAAGAAGGAATTATTACTATTATTGGTGTCTTAATCATGGTAGTATTAATGGTTGCTGTAACATGGAATGATATTAATAGAGCGTTTTTCCAATAGGTTTTAATTTGAGGGTGTGTCATCATTATTGATGGTTGCATCCTTAATTTTATCGAAAGGAGTCATTATGGCTGATAAAAGAGAATTATTTGAATTACTTCTCGAACATATACAATTAAATGATGAAGAAATTGTTGAAGAACTTCAACATACTGAAATTGAAACTGTGAATATATTAGCACAGTCAAACCAATGGCATTTTACATTTACTTCGCCAAATCGAATTCATCCAAATGTATATCAAATTTTTCAACATCATATATTAAAAGCATTTGAACATATTGGTAAAGTTGAGACTTGGTGGTTATTTGAAGAGGATTCTTTAGAAACTAATAACATACTTGAATATTGGTACGCTATTATGTCAGTAATAGCACAAGAAAAGCCTTTTATTCGGTCGATCTTATCTCAAGCAAAGTATGAAATTGTTGGCGAATCATTAAGAATTGGATTAGCTAGTGATATTCAAATTAATATGCTAAAAGAAAAATATGAAAGACTATTGTTAGAAAAACTTGAACAAGTCCAAATTACTGACCTTAATTTAGAATATTATGTCGACGAAGAGTTATTACAAGATGAGATTAATGCAGTTCGAGACCGTCAAAGTACTGAAGATGAACAGAGTTTATTAGAAGCTTTAGAAATTCAAGAAAAAAGACAAAAACAAGAGCGAACAGTTGTGCAATCTACCTCTGAAGATATAGGTAAAGATATTCCTAATAAACCGGCATTGCCTATGATTGAATTAGAAGACAATCAATTTAAACAAATTATTGAAGGTTTTATATTCTCGCACGAAATTAAAGATTTGCGTAGTGGGAATCAGCTTTTAATTATGAATATAACTGACTACACGAGTTCAGTAACTGTTAAGTTGATGTCTGGGCGTCGTATTTCTAAAGAGGCTTTGAATCAATTTAGTAAAGGGGAATGGATTCGTCTAGAGGGAGATATGATTCCTGATAATTTCACTTCTGAATTATACTTTAGACCGAGAAGTGTCAGAAAAGTGACAGTCCCTGGCCGTGAAGATAAAGCACCGGCTGATGAAAAGCGTGTCGAATTGCATGCTCATACAAATATGAGCCAATTAGATGCGACAAATTCAGCCACTGATATTGTAACTCAAGCAGCTAAATGGGGACATAAAGCAGTAGCTATTACAGATCACGCTGTTGCACAGGCTTTCCCGGATGCGTATTGGGCAGGTAAAAAACATGGAATAAAAGTAATCTACGGAATTGAAGCATATGTTGTGAATGACGGTGAACCTATCGCATTTAACTTAAGAGATGAGGCTTTAGATGAAGCAACTTATGTTGTATTCGACGTAGAGACAACTGGACTATCATCAGTATATGATGACATCATTGAGCTTGCTGGAGTGAAGATGAGAGAAGGCGAAATCATTGATACTTTTGAAGCCTTTATTAATCCGAACAAACCATTGTCAGCCTTTACTACTGAATTAACAGGTATTACCGATGACATGGTTAAAGATGCTCCAACGGCTAAGCCAGTATTAGAACAATTCCAACAGTTTTGTGGTGATGCCATTCTAGTTGCTCATAATGCAACCTTTGATATTGGGTTCATTAATAAAGGCTATGAACGTGTTGGTTTACCACAGACTGATTTACCAGTGATTGATACTTTAGAATTGTCTCGTTTAGTGAATCCAGAGTATAAATCACACCGATTGAATACTTTGGCTAAGCGTTATAATGTTCAACTAGAACAGCATCACCGCGCGGTGTATGACTCTGAGACAACGGGATATATCTTGATGAAGCTATTAGAACAAGCAAAAGACCAATTTGGGATTGTCAATCATAACCAATTAAACGACCAAATAGGACAGGGCGAGAGTTATAAACAATCAAGACCTTTCCACGCAACCCTTTTAGTTAAGAATCAAGATGGACTGAAAGCTTTATTTAAGCTGATATCTATGTCCAGTACAGAGTATTTCTACCGTGTACCCCGAATTCCAAGATCCGTATTGACCCAATATCGAGATGATTTATTAATTGGAACGGCGTGTTCAACAGGAGAAGTATTCACTGCCATGATGCAAAAAGGGTATGAAGAAGCAAGCGAACTTGTTGATTATTACGACTTTATCGAAGTGCAACCTCCATCAGTTTATGAACCACTCATCAAAGATGATTTGATTCGTAACGAAGCTGACTTAAAACATATTATCAGTGAAATGCTTCGACTAGGTGATGAAAAGAACAAAACGGTTGTTGCGACTGGGAATGTCCATTACCTGGATGAAAAAGATGCAATTTACCGTGAAGTATTGAAGAAATCGATGAAAATCAATGCAAACAGAACTTTACATATGCCAAAAGTTCATTTCAGAACGACAGATGAAATGTTACATGAATTTGCATTCCTTGGTGCTGAAAAAGCCCAAGAAATTGTCGTTGAGAATTCTCAAAAAATTGCTGATTCAATTGAAGAAGTTGCTGTGATTAAAGATGAATTATATCCACCTGTTATTGAAGGCGCTGAAGAAGAGATTACACAAATGAGTTACGATAAAGCTCATGAAATGTACGGGAATCCTCTGCCTGATATCGTTGATAAGCGAATCAAAAAGGAATTGGACAGTATTATATCGAATGGGTTCGCGGTTATTTATTTAATCTCACAAAAATTAGTGCTTAAAAGTAATGATGATGGATATTTAGTTGGTTCTCGTGGATCAGTTGGATCAAGTTTAGTAGCCACCTTAACAGGAATTACTGAAGTGAATCCCTTAGCCGCACACTATTATTGTACAGAATGTCATTATAGTGAGTTTTTCACTAATGGTGAACATAAATCTGGTTATGACCTTCCACCAAAGGCGTGTCCTGATTGTGGTGCTGAATTGAAAAAAGATGGGCAAGATATTCCGTTTGAAACCTTCCTTGGATTCTACGGTGATAAAGTTCCTGATATTGATTTGAACTTCTCAGGGGATTACCAAGCAAAAGCGCATGCGTATACTAAGGAGTTATTCGGTGAAGATTATGTCTTTCGTGCAGGGACAATTGGTACAGTTGCCAATAAAACTGCTCACGGTTACATAAGAGGGTATTTAGAATCATCAGGAGAGCACTTGCCACAAGCTGAAAGAGAACGATTAGCATATGGTATTGAAGGCGCTCGTAGAACAACCGGGCAACATCCGGGTGGTATTATTGTTATCCCTGATTTTATGGATGTGTACGACTTTACACCTGTGCAATATCCAGCGGATGATGTAAATGCTGAGTGGAAGACCACTCACTTCGATTTCCATTCTATTGATGCCAATGTCTTAAAACTTGATATTCTTGGTCACGATGATCCGACTATGATTCGTATGTTACAAGATTTAAGTGGTATTGACCCAATGGATATTCCACCCGTAGATGAAAAAGTAATGCAAATCTTTAGTGGAACAGAAGTCTTGGGAGTAACGCCTGAACAAATAAACTCTGATACGGGAACGCTTGGAGTGCCAGAGTTTGGTACAGGCTTCGTGCGAGGTATGGTCTCAGAAACAAAACCTAAAACTTTTGCGGAATTACTTCAAATCTCTGGACTTTCACATGGGACAGATGTTTGGTTAGGAAATGCTCAAGAATTAATTAAAAATAATGTTGTAGAACTATCTGATGTAATTGGTTGTCGTGATGATATTATGACGACTTTAATCCAATATGGTTTAGAAGATGGGACAGCCTTCCAAATTATGGAGCATGTGCGTAAAGGAAAAGGGATTCCTGATGAATGGCAAGCCGATATGCGAAGTAACAATGTTCCAGAATGGTACATTGACTCTTGTTTAAAAATTAAGTATATGTTCCCGAAAGCCCATGCGGCTGCTTATGTTCTGATGGCCTTGCGTGTAGCTTACTTTAAAGTGTATTATCCAATGTACTATTACGCTGCATATTTCTCAATTCGTGCGAAAGACTTTGATTTAGTTGCTATGCATCAAGGGAAAGAAATGGTCAAAAGACGTGTCCGTGAAATTAATGACAAAGGCTTTGGAGCAACAAATAAAGAAAAAGAATTAGTGACAGAACTAGAGATAGCGAATGAAATGTTAGAACGTGGATTTAAATTCCAAATGATTAATATTGAAAAATCTGACTCGAAACATTTCATCATCGAAGGAGATTCGTTAATTCCACCATTTAGAGCCGTTCCTGGTTTAGGTAATAACGTAGCTGAACAAATTGTGAAAGCACGTCAAGAAGCACCATTCTTATCAAAAGAAGATTTACAAAAGCGTGGTAAAGTTTCAAAAACAGTACTAGCTTTCTTAGACGATAATGGCGTCTTAGAAGGATTACCAGATGAAGATCAGCTCAGCTTATTTTAAATATTGAATAATTTACACTTCTTTTTAAGTTTTCTAACCTAAAAAGAAGTTTTTTTATGTAAATATCAATAATTATCTCTAAAACGAAATTATTTTCAAAAACCAGACCTTTTCATTTGCATAACCATTTGAATGTCGTTAGAATATAATAGTAATCAAAATTATTTTAAGGAGATGTTATTCTTATGACAAAAATTGGAGTAGTAGTAGGTAGCTTACGTAAAGAATCATATGCTCGTAAATGGTCGGTAGCATTAGCTGAGTTATTCCCAGCAGATGTAGAAGTAGAATTCTTAGAAATTGGGAACCTACCATTATATAACGAAGAATACGATGAAAACAACCCAAGCGAATATACTGAATTCCGTAACGCTGTATCAGCACAAGATGCAATTATTTTTGCGACACCAGAATATAACCGTTCAACTTCTGGGGTATTAAAAAATGCCATTGATGTTGCTTCTCGTCCTTGGGGACAAAGTGTATGGGCTGGTAAACCAGCTTTAATCCTAGGTCACTCTATTTCCAATATTAGTGGTGCGAACGCTGTTCAATCACTACGTCCTACATTAGCATTCTTAGATATGCCAGTATTAGGTCAACCAGAAGTTTACTTAGCAAATTCACAAAACTTCTTTGATGAAGACGGTAAATTAAATAATGAAGAAACACGTGGTTTCTTACAAACAGTTGCGGATGCATTTATCGCACATATCGAAAAAAACACTAAATAATTAACTAAAACAATTATTCTTAGTTGATTAATAAAACGCACGTAGAAGGTAAGTGAGAACTTACTTTCTACGCGCGTTTTTGTTTATATTAGAACAGCTCCTACAAACGGTATCGTTTGTAGGAGCTGTATTGGTTATATTATTTATAATTAGTTACTTTCATCCTCAAGACTTGCTTCATATTCTTCTAATAATATCCAAGCAGGAATATGACCACCATTTGAAATTTTTTCAATATAGTCGGCTACATCGTCAGATTGATATAAATCTACAATATATTGGTATAGTGGGTTGTCTTGATCTTCTTCACGAACTGTAATGGTGTTTAAGCGATTATAATTAAATGTTTCTGTATTGTGGCCATAAGAATAGATAGCATCATTTGGTTCAAAGTCAGTACTTTCTAAGTAGACCTGATGAATCACTCCCATATCAACATCTGCCATGGCAGATGGAATTTGAGCAGCTTCCAATTCAATGATTTCATAATTATTTGGATTTTCAACGATGTCATTCACAGTAGGTAAGGCATCAATTGATTCATCTAGTTTAACAAGATCAGCATAATCTAAGATTTGTAAGGCGTAAGAGCTACTTGCCAAATCATTTGGAATAGCAATGATCGCCCCTTCAGGTAAATCATCAATAGAATTATGCTTTTCAGAAAAGAAACGCAATGGAGTAGCAAAAGTATTTCCAATAGAAACTAAATTTGTTTCATTTGCATCATTCCAATCATTTAAGAAGTCAGTATGTTGATAAGCATTCATATCCAATGAGCCATCAACTAAAGAAATATTAGGCGTATTATAGTCAGTAAACAAGACTATGTCTAATTCAATGCCATCTTCCGCAGCCTTATCAGCAACAAACTCCCATATATCGGCCAGTTCTTCACCAACCGTACCGATAGTCACAGTTTCACCTGCAAATTCCTCAGAATTTACCTCAGCTTTTGCAGGAGCCATTGGCCCAAAGACTAAAAATAACAATAAACTAAAAAGCAACAGTTTTATACTTTTTTTCATTTATATAAACATCCCTTCTATTCAATATGAATAGTATTATAGCACAGCCTATTAACTATAAGGAATATAAGTGCTCTGAAATAAATGTAACAGATACTGAAAATACAATATAACAGGTTAATGCATTTTTATTCACATGGCAAAGCTATATACTAAATTTAATTGAATCAAACACTGTTTTATTAATAGAATATTATTGTGAAAAGTATAACAAACTACTGGATTTGCCAAAAAAATATGCTATAATAAGTTTATAAGAAAAATATATAGCTTAAAGGGGAGAATTGTAATGGGAAGAAAGGTTCAGACATTTAATTTTCATTTTCATAATGGTGGTCAATGGGAAATTCCAGTAGAATTAGTCGGCGATATTTGGATTAAACGTGTTTCAACAAGTTTAGGTAGAATTAATGATGGAGAAATTGTTGAGATTCATCCTTCAGAAGCTTTCAGAATGGAATTACTACCTGAAGCAGATACTTTTCAAACAACAGACATTAATCAAGGTGGGCTAGAAGCTGGAATGTTTGAGACTGTGATTAAAAATCAAGATATCGAACGATTAACAGTCGTATGGGATAACGATGATAGTGAAGAAGTTTACTTCCCATTTGAAGTAACTGAAGAGAGTGGCACAGTGAACAAATTCATGTCAGGAAAAATCCAAGATGGAAAACTATTTTTAGTTATCGATGTAAATAATCATGTTAATGATATTTACCCAAATTAATTTAAACTAGAACCTTTGATCATATTTGATTGAAGGTTTTTTTATTTGATGAATTGTAAAATTAAGTGCGACAAATAAAGAAACCCATAACAGGTTCGTGTAAAATGTTAGTAACGACAAAAACATAAACACGGAGGTCTGTTATGAGCTACACACATCTTACCATAGAGGAACGTTCAAAAATAGAAATACTCTATCAAGAAGGTTATAAAATTAATCGCATTGCCCAATTAATCGGGCGCCATCGGTCAACGATTTATAGAGAACTTAAACGATGCCCTTCAGATCAATACCAAGCTAAGGATACCCATGAAGGTGCCAATCAACGTGCACGTCTTAAGGGTAGAAATCCTAAGTACACGGTCGAGCTACTTAAAGACATTCAAGATAAATTAGAACGTACATGGTCACCTGAACAAATTGTTGGACGAGACTATCAGGGAAAACTTACCTAAGGAAGCTTTAAAGTCCTTTACCTCAGATCGAGGAAAAGAATTTGCTTGTTATCCTGAGGTCGAAGCAGCAGGGATTGATTTTTATTTTGC
>NZ_JBHSHQ010000008.1:34094-74038 GCF_042652985.1 Ruoffia tabacinasalis
CTTTGTGGTTAATGAATAATCGTCCTAGGAAATGCTTAGATTACCAAACACCTTTGGAAGTATTTTTACACGAACTCTTATTAATTGAGTAAATAAAAAATTGTTGCAATAATTATTGCAATTCAACATTTGGAATCCTTTAAAGAGGCTGTTACTTGTACATTTTAAAGATTTGTGGTATATTGGTTAAGGAATTTAGAAGAGACGGGGAGGAGTGAGCGGCGACGCTTGCTCCTTTCATATTTATAACTAAGAATTAAATTTAAAGGATGAGGTGAAATATTGAGTAAAGTTATTGAGTCCGTAGTTCCAGTAATTGAGCCAATTGTAGAATCAGAAAATTGTTATTTGGTTGATGTTGAATATGTAAAAGAGGGACCAAACTGGTACTTAAGAGTCTATGCCGATAAAGAAAATGGAATAGATATTGAAGATTGTGCGAAAATTAGCGAAAAACTAAGTGAGGCACTCGATCAGATTAGCCCAGATCCATTTCCAAAAGCATATTTTTTAGAAGTGTCATCGCCAGGTGCTGAACGTCCATTAAAAACTGAAAAAGATATCTTAAATGCTGTGGGCGAATATATTCATTTAGATTATTACGTACCACAATTTGGGGAGAAATTTCATGAAGGTACTTTATTAGAAGTCACGGATGAAATTTTCCAAATTGAAGTAACAATTAAGACAAGAAAGAAAGTACTTGAAATTAAACGTGATGCGGTATCAAAACTCCGCTTTGCAATAAAATTCTAAAAAATTAATGAGGTGATTAAGAAGATGAGTAAAGATTTAGTACAAGCTATGCAGATTCTTGAAGAAGAAAAAGGGATTTCTAGTCAGGTCATCAAAGAAGCACTAGAATCAGCCTTAGTATTAGCGTATAAAAAAAGATACGATAATGCACAAAACGTTGAAGTAGAATTTGACGAAGAAAGTGGATCAATCAAAGTTTTTTCAGTGAAAGAAGTTGTAGAAACTAAGTATGACCCTACTTTTGAAATTTCATTAGAAGAAGCTTTAGAAATTAATCGCGCTTATGAGATTGGCGACAAAATCAAATTTGAAGTAACACCAAACGATTTTGGTCGTATTGCCACTCAAACAGCGAAACACGTTGTAATGCAACGTATTCGTGAAGCTGAACGTGATATTATTTATAATGAGTTCATCCAATATGAAGATGAGATTTTAACTGGGACTGTTGAGCGTTTCGAAAAAGGAATAGTTTATATCAACCTAGATAAAGTTGAGGCAGTTATGCCAATCCGTGAACAAATTGCTGGAGAAAACTTAGAAATTGACGAACGTGTAAAAGTGTATGTGTCAAAAATTGATAAAACACCTCGTGGACCACAAGTGGTCGTGAGTCGTTCGCATCCAGATTTCTTACGCAGATTATTTGAACAAGAAGTGCCAGAGATTTATGATGGGATTGTTGAGATTGTTTCAATTTCACGTGAAGCTGGAGACCGTTCTAAAGTTGCGGTAAGATCTCGTGATGAGAATATTGATCCAGTTGGTACATGTGTGGGTCAAAAAGGACAACGTGTACAAACAATCGTGAATGAACTGAATGGCGAGAACATGGATATCATTGAATATAGTGAAGATCCTTCAACATTTATTCGTAACGCCATGAGTCCTGCAGAAGTTATTAATGTAATTTTTGAAGAAGAAGGAAATTCATGTATTGTTGTCGTTCCAGATTATCAGTTGTCATTAGCGATTGGTAAAAAAGGACAAAATGCTCGTTTAGCTGCGCGTTTAACATCACATAAGATAGATATTAAATCAGAAACAGCTTATGAAGAGTATTTATCAGAACAAAGTGCTGAAATCGAAGAAGATTACTTAGTTAATAATGAAGTAGAATTAACTGAAGAGTATGATGCATTCGATGAAGCTGAAATTATTGCTGATGTTGAAGAGATTGAAGAAATTGAAGAACAAGATAGTATCGATGAACAACTTGAAGAACAAGATCTAGCTGAGAATAATTACGATGCTGAAGCTGTCGAGGAAGCAATTTCTGAAGTTGAGCATGATTATGAGCAAGATTATGATGAATTGCTTGAAGAGCAAGAAGAACAAAATGAATTATAATAAATGATAATTTTCATAAAAGGAGCGAAGTAATGGCTGCTAAACAACGCAAACAACCAATGAGAAAATGCATTGTATCTCAAGAAATGTACCCAAAAAAAGAATTAGTGCGTGTTGTTAAATCCAAAGAAAACGAAGTTTTTCTTGATCCAACAGGACGACAAAATGGACGAGGTGCTTATATAGCGCTTGAACCTGAGTTGGCATTAAAAGCAAAAAAAGAAAAAACATTTGATCGTGCATTTGGTGTGAAGATTAATGATGAATTCTATGATGAGTTATACAATTATATTGATCATCAGAAAGCTCGTAAAGAACTACTATGAAAAATGATTTAAAGAAATTAAATATGTTAGGTTTAGCTATGCGCGCCAGAGAGATTATTTCTGGAGATGAATTGGTCGAAAAAGCGGTAAAAAATAACCGCGTTCGCCTAGTATTATGCGCGAGCGATGCCAGTGAGAAAACATTAGAAAGATACCGTTCTTTAAGTGAACGAAAAGATATTCCCCTTAACACAGAATTTACTAAGTATGAATTAAGTCAAGCTATTGGTAAAAACCGTTCAATTATCGGTTTGACAAATCAAGGCATGACAAAGAAATTTTTATCTTACGATGTGGAGAGTGAGGAATCATATGACTAATTAATTAGGAAGGTGATTACATGACTAAACGCGTATATGAATATGCAAAAGAACATGATCTGACAAGTAAAGAGCTACTTACTATGGCTAAGTCAAAAGGCATGGAATTCGGTAGCCATATGTCTTCAATTTCTGAAGACCAAGAAAAGCAACTGAATAATATTATTAGTAATAAAAACACTAAGAAATCCGAAAAACCAGAAACAAACTCGAAAGAGGCAAACAAAGAAGGTTCAAAACCTTCTCAAAATACTAATAAAAAAGCATCGGATAAAAACCAAGCAAAACAAAATCAACATAAAAAAGAGGAATCTAAAACGAATACTAAGCAGAATAACAACTCAAATAAGAACGCTTCTAATAACAATAAATCATCAAATCAACCTGGACGCCGTAATCGACGCAATCGTCGTGGTAAAGGGAACAAGAATTTCAAGAACACTGAATCTAAAGGAATTACACAACGTAAACATAAAGATTTACCAGAAAAATTAGTGTATTCTGAAGGAACAAATATTCAAGAAATTGCTAAAATGTTGCACCGTGATACATCTGAAATCATTAAAAAATTAATGATGAACGGTGTTATGGCTAACCAAAACCAAGCACTTTCAAAAGATGTGATCGAATTAATCGCGCTTGAATATGGTGTAGAACCAGAAGAAAAAGTTGTTGTTGATGTATCTGATTTAGATGTGTACTTCGAAGAAGAACAAGATGAAGCTAAATTAACAATCCGTCCAGCTGTTGTTACAATTATGGGTCACGTTGACCACGGTAAAACAACTTTGCTTGACCAATTACGTCATTCACGTGTTACAGAAGGTGAAGCTGGTGGGATTACTCAACATATTGGTGCTTACCAAGTTGAGACAGAAGACGACAATATTATTACATTCTTAGATACGCCTGGACATGAAGCTTTCACTACTATGCGTGCTCGTGGAGCGGACGTAACGGATATTGCCATTATTGTTGTTGCTGCCGATGACGGTGTAATGCCACAAACAGTTGAAGCGATTAACCATGCGAAAGCTGCCGATGTACCAATTATTATTGCTGTGAACAAAATTGATAAACCAACAGCAAATCCAGACCGTGTAAAACAAGAGTTATCTGAACACGGAATTATTTCTGAGGATTGGGGTGGAGACAACATCTTTGTCGAAATCTCAGCGAAATTCAATCAAAATATTGAAGAATTATTAGAAATGATTGTACTAGTTGCAGAAGTTCAAGAACTGAAAGCTAACCCAGATCGTTTAGCATTAGGGTCAGTTATCGAAGCGCGTCTTGATAAAAACCAAGGTGCAACGGCAACATTATTAGTACAAGATGGTACTTTAAATGTTGGAGATCCAATCGTAGTTGGTAATACGTATGGTCGTGTTAGAACAATGGTTAACGATATTGGACGTCGTATTCGTACAGCTGGACCAGCCACTCCTGTTGAGATTACTGGTTTACAAACAGCACCACAAGCGGGTGACTTATTCGTAGTATTCGAAGATGAGAAAACTGCACGTCAAGCCGGTGAACAACGTGCACAAGAAGCTCAAGAAGCTCAACGTAGTTTAACAAAGAAAGTAACGTTAGATAACTTATTTGAATCATTACAAGAAGGCGAATTAAAATCAGTTAACGTGATTATTAAAGCCGATGTGCAAGGTTCAGCTGAAGCATTATCTGCAAGCTTACAAAAAATTGAAGTTGAAGGTGTGCGTGTAAATGTAGTTCACCAAGCCGTTGGAGCAATTAATGAAAGTGACATTTCATTAGCCGCTGCTTCAGGTGCGATTGTGATTGGATTTAACGTTCGCCCAACACCACAAGCGCGTCTACAAGCAGATTCTGAAGTTGTCGATATTAGACAATATCGTGTAATTTATGACGCTATTGAAGAAATAGAAACAGCCATGAAAGGTATGCTAGACCCAGAATATGAAGAAGAAGTTCAAGGTCAAGCGCTTGTACGTGAGACATTTACAGTGTCTAAATTAGGTACGATTGCTGGTTCATTCGTAACAGATGGCTATATTGCTCGTGATAGCCAAGTTCGTTTAATTCGTGATAACATTGTTATCTTTGAAGGTGAAATCGCAAGCTTGAAACGATTCCAAGATGATGCAAAACAAGTAGCTAAAGGCTATGAATGTGGTATCATGATTGAAAACTATAACGATGTTAAGATGGATGACGTTATCGAAGCATTCCATATGGTTGAAATAGAAAGATAACCTTTTAAGGAGGACGATACTATGGCAAAATACCGTGCAGGTAGAGTTAGACAAGAAATTTTACGTGAAGTTAATAATATCTTATTATTAGAAATTAAAGACCCGCGTGTTGAAGGAGTAACAATTACCGACGTAAATGTTACCGGAGATTTACAACAAGCGACAATTTACTATAGTACTTTATCGGATAAAGCTGGTGAAAGACAAAAGACTCAAAGAGGTCTGGATGCTATTACAGGTAAAGTTCGTAGTGATTTAGGTAAGAAATTAACTTTATATAAAACACCGGAAATTAAATTTGAACGTGATCGCTCAATTGATTACGGTAGTCATATTGATTCGTTATTAAACCAAATTAAAGGTGACGATAACGAAGAAAGTGACAACGAAGCGTAAAGATTTAAACCATTCAAGTCACAATTGTGATTTGGATGGTTTTTTGCATTTTCAAACAATTAATATAGAATAGCGGTTAGGATGGAAGTTTGATATAATCAAGTGTCGAAAAGTTTATATTAAGGAGTTAATTATGATAAATGGTATTTTAGCGGTTTGGAAACCTAAAGGCATGACGAGTCATGATGTGGTATTTAAATTGCGTAAAATGTTAAGAATGAAAAAGATTGGACATACTGGAACACTTGATCCAGAAGTAGATGGTGTTCTAGTTGTTTGTTTAGGAAAAGGAACTCGCTTAGTTGAGTTGCTGATGGACTCACCTAAAGTATATTTTGGAGAGATTACCCTTGGGACGTCGACAGAAACTGAAGATGCTCACGGCGAAGTCGTTGACCAAAAAACAGTTCTTCAGCCCGTTTCAAATGAAAAAATCGATGAAGCGATGTCAACATTTGAAGGTGTCATTGAACAAATCCCACCGATGTATTCTGCAGTGAAAGTGAATGGTCGAAGATTATATGAGTATGCTCGAGAGGGATTAGAGGTAGAACGACCAATCCGAAATACTGTCATTCATTCGTTTGAACGCGACGGCGAGCCCGTGTATAATCAAGAAAGTGGTACTCAATCTTGGAAATTCAAAGTAGATTGTGGAAAAGGAACTTACGTTAGAACATTAGCTGTCGACTTAGGGAAGAAGTTAGGGTATCCTTCGCATATGTCGAAATTAACAAGATTACAAACAAGTGGTTTTTCAGATTCTGAGAGCTATACGCTTGAAGAAATACAAACATTAATAGATAATGAAGAAATCAATGATAAAGTGGCTACAATTGAGACAGCATTGAAGCACATTCCAAAAATTGAATTGGACGATGAATTATATGATCGAGTGAAAAACGGTCAAGTATTATTGAAAGCTGAATTCGAGCAAGATTTTCAAGAACCAATGGCTTTCTATTATAAAGATAAAATAATCGCGCTTTATCGTCAGCATCCAGAAAAAGAATTATATATAAAACCATACAAAATGTTTGTTTAAATGAAAGGAGATTCTAAATGAAGATAGTGCACTTAAGTCATCCCTACGATTCAAAAGAAATATCAGATGAATCTGTAGTCATGACTTTAGGTTTTTTTGATGGCGTTCATTTAGGTCATCAAAAAGTAATAAAAAGAGCAAGAGAAGAAGCAGATAAAAGAGGGATTAAACTAGCTCTAATGACGTTTAATCAACATCCTAGAATAGTTTATGAAGATCTTAATTTAGATTCATTTCATTACTTAACAACGAATAAGCGAAAAGCAGAACTAATGGAAGAATTTGATGTGGATATTTTGTACATTGTTGAATATACATTTGCTTTTGGCACTCAAACGCCGCAAGAATTCGTTGAAAAGTACTTAGTCGATTTGCATACCGAAGTCGCGGTGGCAGGTTTTGATTATACTTATGGAAAAAGAGACATCGCGAATATGCAAACTTTACCCATTCACGCAGCGGAACGATTCGATGTCATTGAAGTTGAGGAGTTAGCGTCACATTATTCAAAAGTAGCAACAACTCGAATTAAAGAACTTGTATACGAAGGCGATATGGAGCAAGCCAATCATGATTTGGGCTATATTTATGAAATATACGGCACGGTCATTCATGGTGAAAAAGTAGGACGTACTTTAGGCTACCCAACAGCGAATATCCAAGTCCCTCATCCGCAACTGCTTCCAGGCATAGGCGTTTATGCCGTTGAAATTAAGATAGGCGATACTTGGTACTTAGGTAGTGCATCTATAGGTCATAATATTACATTTTACGATAATCATGATTTAACTTGTGAAGTCTACATCTTAGATTTTGATCAAATGATTTATGGTGAAAAAGTCAGAGTCAGATGGCACCATTATTTACGTGGAGAATATAAATTTAATAGTGTCGATGAATTGATTGATCAATTGAAAGTTGATGAAGAGAACACTCGTCTTTATTTCGAAGATCAAGGTGGTGGTCGAGATGTATAAATCAGTGATCAAAAACCTAGCACTCGTATTAATTGGAACGTTTATCTTTTCAATTGCGATTAATTCCATTGTCATTCCTAACCAACTTGGTGAAGGTGGCGTCACAGGGATCACACTCTTACTGTTCTATGTATTTGACATTAGTCCTTCACTGAGTAACTTTATAATCAATGCGATTATTATGCTTATCGGTTGGAAGTTTCTCGAAAAAGAGACAATCTTTTATACGCTCGTCGCAATTGTATCCATGTCATTATTTTTAGAATTTGTATTCTTACCTAGCTTTATTCCAACGAATTCATTATTAGGACCTTTAGCAAGTGGATTTTTAATTGGTCTAGGGATTGGAATTGTTATTTTAGGACACGGGACGACAGCAGGCGTTGATATCATTGCGTTAATCATTAATAAATATATGGGCTTGCAAGTTTCCATTGCATTGTTAATCCTTGACGTTATGATTGTCATTCCATTAACTGTTGTTATCGGTTTAGAAAAAGGCTTACTGACTTTAATCTCATTATATATTACAAGTAAGATTTTAAACTTTGTCATGGAAGGGTATAATCCTAAAAAAGCGATCATGGTTGTATCAAATAAGCATGACGAAATTGCTGAAGAAATTATGAAGAGAGTTGATCGGGGAATCACAGTGTTAAAAGGTTACGGATATTATTCTAAAGCAGAAAAAGATGTTCTATATGTTGTTATTAATCGAATTCAGTTAATTAAAGTTCAAAGAATCATTAATGACATTGATTCAAATGCTTTTGTCACAGTGACTGGAATCCAACAAGTTCTAGGTGAAGGTTTCACATTTAACCTGGATCAATCACATGATATTGAAGAAAATGAAGTAATCTAGCACTCTTAACCAAAGAGTGCTAATTTTTTTGATTTTTTTCGGTAAATCCCTTGACAATTGTCCTAGTAGGATGTATTATAATAACAGTTAGCACTCATATAATTTAAGTGCTAATAAGTGGGGTGAGAAAATGTTGACACCAAGACAACAGGAAGTTCTTAATTTAATTATACAACTTTATGGACAATTTGAAGAACCCATTGGTTCTAAAACTTTACTTCGAGAGAGTTACTTAAAAGTGAGTCCTGCAACAATACGTAATGATATGGTTGTGTTAGAGCAACAAGGCTTACTAATGAAGCCACATACTTCTAGTGGCCGAATACCATCTATTGATGGCTATCGTTATTATATTGACGGGATTATTCATCAGGAAGACAAAGAATTACCATTTCTTGATGATGACGCTAATTTTGAAGAGTTAACTCAAGCGAAACATTATAGTCCGTTACAACTGACACAACTTTGTGCAGATATATTAGTTTCATTGACTGGATTTACAGCAGTGGTACTTGGACAGAATAAAGAATCGCATTATTTTGAAGAATTTAAATTAGTGCCAATCGATCGGACGCGTTATATTTCAATCCTTATGACAGATAAGGGGAATATAGAGAGCGAGCAAATTGAATTAAAAGTGTCACTTTCAAAAGATGATATCACGAAGTTAGTAGAGATGATAAACGATGAACTTAAAGGTGTTGTACTTGAAGATGCCTATCAAAGGATGAAGTTAGGAATACCTTTATTAACTCAACGTTTAACAGGATATCAATTAGATTTCTCTCCGTTGATTGAAAAATCAATGCACCACATAAAAGGACACCGCTATTACATTAGTGGGAAAAGTAATCTCTTTGATTTGATAGATGGACAAACGAGTAGAGAAGCATTGAAACATCTTTTTGAACTCATTGATGGTTCAAGGGAAATGTATCATTTACTCGAAGAGCAAGAAGAAGGCATTAATATTATGTTTGGTTATGAGTTTTTAGCTGATAGCTTAGCGAATATAAATCTTCTCACCGGTTCATTTGTGAATGAAAATCAAAAAATAATCTTAGGATTACTCGGACCTACAACAATGTCCTATGAAAAAGTAATTGCGTTATTAGAAGTGATGATTAACAAATTATCTATTCAATAATATAAATGAAGGAGGGTGTCAATTGACAGATAACGAAAAAAATAACAATGTTGTTGATGAATCTGTAGAAATTATCGAACCAGAGACATCAGAAGAGACAACGTCTGATACACCCGAAGTTTCTGAAGAAGAAACTCAAGAGGTATCAGAATTAGATAAATTAAAACAAGAAAACGAAGAACTAGATGACAAGATATTACGCCTACAAGCTGAGATAGCTAATATGCGTCGTATTAATTCAAGAGAAAGATCTGAAGCAGCAAAATTTAGATCGCAAAACTTAGCGTCATCACTCTTAGAAGTTATTGATAACTTAGAAAGAGCTCTACAAACGGAAACGACATCGGAAGATGGCGAAGCACTTAAAAAAGGTGTTGAAATGGTTCATAACCAATTCAAAAATGCGTTTGAAAAAGAAAAAATTGAAACAATTGATCCATTGAATGAAGAATTTGATCCAAACTTCCACCAAGCAGTAAGTGTCATGCCTGCGGGAGAAGGACAAGAAAGTAATCATGTGATTCAAGTGTTACAAAAAGGATATCGAATTGATAATCGTGTCATTAGACCGGCAATGGTTATCGTATCAGAATAAAATAAAAAGGAGAAATGTAATATGGCTAAAATTATTGGTATTGACTTAGGTACAACAAACTCTGCTGTAGCGGTTCTTGAAGGTGGAGAAGCTAAAATTATTCCAAACCCAGAAGGTAACCGTACAACACCATCTGTTGTAGCTTTAAAAAAAGATGAAATTCAAGTAGGGGAAGTTGCTAAACGTCAAGCAGTAACAAACCCAGATACAGTAAGTTCAATTAAACGTCACATGGGTGACAGTTATAAAGTAACTATGGGAGATAAAGAATATACTCCTCAAGAAATCTCTGCGATGACATTACAATACATTAAAAGTTATGCAGAAGACTACTTAGGTGAAAAAGTTGATAAAGCAGTTATTACAGTACCTGCATACTTCAACGACTCACAACGTCAAGCAACTAAAGATGCTGGTAAAATCGCTGGTTTAGAAGTTGAACGTATTGTTAACGAGCCAACTGCAGCTGCTTTAGCATATGGATTAGATAAAACTGATAGCGAAGAAAAAATCTTAGTATTCGACTTAGGGGGAGGAACATTCGACGTTTCAATCCTTGAATTAGGAGACGGAGTCTTTGATGTTCTTTCAACTTCAGGTGATAATAGCCTAGGTGGAGATGACTTTGACGACAAAATTATCGAATACTTAGCAGCTGAATTCAAAAAAGAAAACGGCATCGACTTAACTAAAGATAAAATGGCAGCACAACGTCTTAAAGATGCAGCTGAAAAAGCTAAAAAAGATTTATCTGGTGTAACATCAACACAAATCAGCTTACCATTCATTACAGCTTCAGATGCTGGTCCATTACACTTAGAAACATCATTAAGCCGTGCTAAATTTGACGAATTAACAGACGAATTAGTAGAACGTACTAAAAACCCTGTTCGTCAAGCATTAAAAGATGCTGGCGTTGACAAAAATGAAATTGACCAAGTTATCTTAGTTGGTGGATCAACACGTATTCCTGCAGTAGTTGAAGCAGTACGTAAAGAAACTGGTAAAGAACCTAATAAATCAGTAAACCCTGACGAAGTTGTAGCAATGGGTGCTGCAATTCAAGGTGGAGTTATCTCTGGTGATGTTAAAGATATCGTATTACTTGACGTAACGCCATTATCATTAGGTATCGAAACAATGGGTGGAATTTTCACTAAATTAATCGATCGTAATACAACTATTCCAACAAGTAAATCACAAGTATTCTCTACAGCAGCAGATAACCAACCAGCAGTAGATGTACATGTATTACAAGGTGAGCGTGAAATGGCTCAAGACAACAAAACTTTAGGAAGATTCCAATTAACAGATATTCCTGCAGCACCACGTGGTGTTCCACAAATTGAAGTTTCATTCGATATTGACAAAAACGGTATCGTTAACGTAAGTGCTAAAGACTTAGGAACTCAAAAAGAACAAACAATTACAATCAAATCATCTTCAGGTCTTTCAGATGAAGAAATTGATCAAATGGTTAAAGATGCTGAAGCGAACGCTGAATCAGATAAACAACGTCGTGAAGAAGCAGATTTACGTAATGAAGTAGATCAATTAATCTTTACAACTAACAAAACTTTAGAAGACTTAAAAGATAAAGTATCTGAAGAAGAAGTTAAACAAGCGGAAGCAGCTCGTGATGAGTTACAAGCAGCAATCGATGAGAACGATTTAGAAGCAATGAAAGAAAAACGTGACGCTTTAAACGAAGTTGTTCAAAACTTAACTGTTAAACTTTATGAGCAAGCAGCAGCTGAGCAACAAGCTCAAGCAGATGCTTCTGGTGAAACAGCTGAAGATGACGGTGTCGTAGATGCTGAATTTGAGGAAGTTGACGACGAAGAGTAATTTTTATAAAATGATTACATTATGATGTTAATTTTTAGCCGAGGGCATCAATACCCTTGGCTTTTTATATAAACTGACTTGCTATCATTTTAAGAAGGAGGTAGATTATGGCAGAGAAACGTGATTATTATGAAGTGCTTGGCGTATCTCGTGATGCATCTGATGCAGAGATAAAGAAAGCCTATCGTAAATTATCAAAGAAATATCATCCAGATATTAATAAAGAAGAAGGCGCGGAAGATAAGTTTAAAGAAGTTTCTGAAGCGTATGAAGTACTAAGTGATTCGCAAAAACGTACGGCTTATGACCAATATGGACACGCTGCAAATGATCCAAACTTTGGTGGCGGCTTCGGCGGCGGTGGCTTCGGTGGTGGAAGTTATGGTGGCGCAGGATTTGGCTTTGAAGATATCTTTGAACAATTCTTCGGAGGCTCAGGTGCTTCGCGTCAAAGTCCAAACGCACCTAGACGAGGAAGCGACTTACAATACCGTGTGACATTAACTTTTGAAGAAGCAATCTTCGGAAAAGAAACAACAATTAAATACAACCGTAATGAAGAATGTCATACGTGTCATGGTTCAGGTGCTAAACCAGGAACAAGTCCAGTAACATGTTCTAAATGTCATGGAACTGGAGCTGTTCAAGTAGAGCAAAACACACCATTTGGTCGTGTTATGACTCAAAGAGCTTGTGATGTTTGTTCAGGAACTGGCCAAGAAATTAAAGAGAAATGTCAAACGTGTCATGGTGCAGGAATTGAAGCTAAAGAGCATTCAGTTAAAGTAACTGTTCCAGCCGGAGTAGAAACTGACCAACAAATTCGTTTATCAGGACAGGGAGAAGCTGGTCAAAATGGTGGACCTTATGGAGACCTTTACGTAGTTTTTAGAGTACAGCCAAGTGAGGAATATGAACGTGACGGGACTGAAATTTATTATGAATTACCACTTTCATTCGTTCAAGCTGCCTTAGGTGATGAAATTACTGTACCGACTGTTCACGGAAAAGTGAAATTAAAAGTACCTGGTGGTACACAAACAGGTACAAGTTTCCGACTTAAAGGTAAGGGTGCACCTAGTATAAGAGGTAACTTCACGGGAGATCAACACGTTAAAGTGACAGTTAAAACACCTACAAAATTGTCAGAAAAAGAACGCGAATTATTCCATAGTTTAGCTGAAGAATCTGGCCAAACTGTTCGAGCGAATAATGAAGGTGGATTTTTTGACAAAATGCGAGACATGTTCGATAAATAATTTTATTTGAGTATGTAATATAAGGAGGCAACTCGGGCTAGTTTTATTGCCTGAATTGCCTCCTTTAAGTTTTGCTTATTTCAGATTGTCGTATGTCTATAAAATGTTTTACTTTTCTTTTAAATTGTATTTTTATGAATGGATAATTAATTAAAAAAAGAGTGTTGAAGCCTATCAATATGCAATGTTTTTTGGTATGATTAAGTGTGAGTATTTTTGTAGGTAAGCCATTTGGCTATAAAGGAAGTGAAGGATTTATGAATATAAATGAAATGAGAGAAAGACAAAAAAGAATAAGAAATTTCTCGATTATTGCCCATATTGACCACGGTAAATCAACTTTAGCTGACCGAATTTTGCAACAGACCCATTCAGTCGCTGATCGTGATATGCAAGCTCAATTATTGGATTCAATGGATCTTGAGCGTGAGCGTGGAATTACAATTAAATTAAATGCGATTGAATTAACATATAAAGCAAAAGATGGCGAAGATTATATCTTCCATTTAATTGATACACCTGGTCACGTCGATTTTACATATGAAGTTTCTCGTTCATTAGCAGCCTGTGAGGGTGCTTTATTAGTTGTTGATGCGGCTCAAGGGATAGAAGCTCAAACATTAGCGAATGTTTACTTAGCCTTAGATAATGATTTAGAAATCTTACCTGTGATTAATAAAATTGATTTACCAGCAGCAGATCCTGAACGTGTTCAATTTGAAATTGAAGATATTATTGGGATTGATGCTTCTGAAGCCGTTCATGCAAGTGCAAAATCTGGTATTGGAATTGAAGAAATTTTAGAACAAATTGTTGAAAAAGTGCCAGAACCACAAGGGGATGTTGATGCACCTCTTAAAGCATTAATCTTCGACTCGGCATATGATAGTTACCGTGGTGTTGTTTTAAACATTCGTGTCATGGAAGGTGTATTGCGCCCGGGTGATCGGATGAAATTAATGAGCAACGGGAAAGAATTCGAAGTTGTAGAAGTAGGTATATTCTCACCATCGCCAATTCAACGTGATTTCTTAATGGCCGGGGATGTTGGCTATGTAACAGCAAACATCAAAACTATTCAAGATACGCGTGTTGGTGATACCATCACATTAGCTAATAACCCAACGGAAGAAGCATTGCCTGGATACCGTAAATTAAATCCAATGGTTTATGCTGGACTATATCCAGTTGATTCAAGTGACTACAATGATTTAAGAGAGTCTCTTGAAAGATTACAATTAAACGATGCGGCACTGCAATTTGAACCTGAAACGTCTCAAGCGCTAGGTTTTGGTTACAGAACAGGGTTCCTAGGTTTATTACATATGGATGTAATTCAAGAGCGTTTAGAGCGTGAATTTGGCCTAGACTTGATTATGACTGCACCTTCGGTAATCTATGAAGTGGTTAAGACAGATGGTGAGACTATTATCGTTGATAATCCATCTATGATGCCAGATAACACAGAAGTTGATAAGATTTTAGAGCCTTACGTTAAAGCAACAATCATGGTACCAAATGATTATGTTGGAGCGGTTATGGATCTATGTGAACGTAAACGTGGTAACTTCCTAACAATGGATTACCTTGATGAATATCGTGTAAACGTCGTATATGAAATGCCAATGGCTGAAATTATCTTTGATTTCTTTGATAAATTAAAATCAAACACTAAAGGTTACGCTTCATTAGAGTATGAAGTGATTGGTTACAAACAATCAAACTTAGTGAAACTTGATATTCTTCTTAATGGAGAAATTATTGATGCATTTAGTACAATTGTTCACCGTGACTTTGCTTTCAACCGAGGTAAAGAGTTAGCAAGTAAATTAAAGGAAATCATTCCTCGTCAGATGTTTGAGATCCCTGTACAAGCTACTATTGGTAATAAGGTTATTGCGCGTACGACAATTAAAGCTTACCGTAAAGATGTAACTGCCAAATTATATGGTGGGGACGTTTCTCGTCGTAAAAAACTATTAGAGAAACAAAAAGAAGGAAAAAAACGTATGAAGTCTGTCGGGAGTGTGGAGATTCCCCAAGAAGCTTTCATGGCAGTACTTTCTATGGACGAAGATTAGAATATTTAAAAAGTAGGCAACCTTTACAGGTTGTCTACTTTTTTTGTATAAATTGCGTGATCAAGGATTTAACTAGCGATCAAGATAAAATGCTAACTTAAGAAACTATTATTTTATATTGAATACACGAATGATTGAGTATTATTAGTATAAGTTCATTGGTTATAAGCAATTGAAAACAGTCTTCTATGATATACTAAACTAAATAAACTACGAATTTAGGAGTGATTATTTGAGTCATCTAACTGATATTGATATCGCAAAGACTACTGATAAAAAGCCTATTAATGAAATTGCTAAAAATTTAGGTATATCCAAGGAAGAGTTTATACCTTATGGACATTATAAAGCCAAAATTGATGTGAATATGAATAAAGAAGAATTTGAAAAAAATAAAGGAAAACTCATTTTGGTTACAGCTATATCGCCAACACCTGCAGGTGAAGGGAAGACAACTATGTCTGTAGGCTTAGCTGATGGTCTAGCTCAGATCGGTAAGAAATCAGTCCTGGCACTAAGAGAACCTTCCCTAGGACCTGTCTTTGGGATGAAAGGTGGGGCAGCAGGAGGCGGTTACGCGCAGGTAGTTCCGATGGAAGATATTAATCTGCATTTTACGGGAGATTTCCATGCAATTTCTTCAGCACATAACTTAATCTCTGCATTATTAGATAATCATATTCATCATGGAAACTCTTTGAATATTGATACGAGAAAGATTCCTTGGAAACGTGTCGTAGATATGAATGATCGTCAACTCCGTCATATAGTTAATGGATTAAATGGTTCAACTAATGGGGTTCCACGAGAAGATGGCTATGATATAACAGTGGCTTCAGAGATTATGGCCATCTTTTGTTTATCTGAAGATTTAATAGATTTGAAAGAAAGAATCAGCCGAATCATTGTGGCTTATACTCATGATAACCTACCTGTAACTGTCGATGACTTAAAAGGTTCTGGAGCAGTTACGGCTTTATTAGTCGATGCCCTTAAACCAAATTTAGTTCAAACACTTGAGAATACCCCAGCGTTTATTCATGGTGGACCTTTTGCTAATATAGCTCATGGTTGTAATAGTATATTAGCAACAAAACACGCTTTAAATTATGGTGATTATGCCGTGACTGAGGCCGGTTTTGGTGCAGACCTTGGTGGAGAGAAATTTATTGATATCAAATGCCGTACCGCGGGACTTTCGCCTGATGCAGTCGTTGTTGTAGCAACCGTTAAAGCTTTAAAAATGCATGGCGGTGTTTCAAAACAGCATCTGAATGAAGAAAATGTGATTGCAGTAAAGAAAGGGCTAGTGAACTTAAAACATCATATTCAAACAATGAAAGATGTCTTTAATTTAAATACGGTAGTTGGGATTAATCACTTCTATACCGATACAGATGCAGAAGTTCAAGTTATTTTAGATGCTTGTCAAGAATGGGGCATTAAGGCTTCTGTTGCGAAAGTATGGGAACAAGGTGGTAAAGGAGCGACCGAATTAGCTCAATTAGTTGTTGAGGCTTGTGAGAATAAGACAGACATGACTTTTGCTTATGATTTAGATACGACTTTAATGGACAAAATCAATCATGTAGTTCAAAAAGTGTATGGAGGCAATGGCGCAACCTATTCAAATAAAGCGATGAAACAGTTAAGAGAAATCGAGCAAGCTGGTTTTGGTCATTTGCCTGTATGTATGGCTAAAACTCAATATTCACTTTCAGATACTGCTTCTTTAATTGGCGCACCGACGGATTTTGATATTAAAATTAGTGAATTACGCTTATCAGCTGGTGCTGGCTTTATCGTTGCCATTACTGGAACAATTATGACGATGCCCGGTTTACCTAAGAAACCATCTGCAGAAAGTATCGATGTCGATAGGGAAGGGAATATTACTGGCTTATTTTAATCATATTACATATAATTAATGAAGAATGAATCATTTCTTATAGATGAGGAGTATATTTATGAAAAAAGAAACTTTATTTAGCTTCATTTTAACTTTATTACTTTTTGTTCCTACTAAAGCTCAAGCAATGTCAACTTTACCTAACACAGGTGAGTCAAATAGCTGGATATTTATCCTAATAGCAGCAGTTGCTGTAGTTGCTGGGATTTGGTTAGTAGTTTCATCAAGAAAGAAAAAATAAGCTAAAGATATGAAAGTTTAATTATGAATGCATGGTCTTTGAATTTATTCAGAGCCATGCTTTTTAATTTTTAACTTTGAAAAGCCTATTGAATTCAGGTAGAATGGTTTAAGATTTTATGTCAGAGGAGTTAAACAATGCTAAAAAAATTTTTCTCGTATTATGTTCCATATAAAAAATTATTTGCGATTGATTTTATTTGTGCTGTTATTTCAGCTATCTTGGAATTATTCTTTCCGATTGCCGTGAATATGGTCATTGATCAAATATTACCTCAAGGTAATTTACGTCATATTGTCATGTTCTCAGTGTTATTATTTGCTTTATATTTATTTAATACGACGATGAATTATATTGTCGTATATATCGGGCATGTCTTTGGAAGTCATATTGAGACAGATATGCGTAAAGAGCTGTTTGAGCATTTTCAAAAACAATCTTATGCGTATTTTGACAAGATGAAGACTGGGGACTTAATGAGTCGTATTACAACGGACTTATTCGAAATTAGTGAATTGGCCCATCACGGTCCTGAAGATGTTTTTATAACGATCATGACTTTAGTTGGAGCGTTTCTCTTAATGTTAAATGTACACATACCCTTAGCATTAATGACTGTCGCTTTAATTCCGATCTTGGGAGTTGTACTGGGACTGTTTAGCCGTTATATGGTTAATATTAATGTAAGTATCAAACAAAACTTGGGACGGTTTAACGCTGGAATTCAAAACTCAATTAGTGGAATGAGAGTGGTAAAAGCTTTTGCGAATGAGTCATACGAGAATAATATTTTCGTTGATTTAGCAGAGAAATATCGTTTAGCTATGGTTAGATTTTATAATTCTATGGCAACAAGTTCTTCCTTTAATTATATCGTGATGCGGTTGATCAACTTATTTGCCTTACTAGCGGGTTCTTATTATACAATTGTGGGTGAATTAACGATCGGTGAGCTCGTTGGATATATTCTCCTTTCAAATGTATTTATTCGTCCACTTGAGAGAATTAATGCGATGTTAGAAGTTTATCCAAAAGGGTATGCTGGATTTGTAAGATTGCAAGAAGAACTGAATAAAGAACCAGATATTGTTGATCATCCAAATGCGGTTGAAGCACCTAAGTTCGAAGGAAATATTCGTTATGACAATGTTTCTTTCGGTTATAACAAAGAAAAACCTGTCCTGGAAAATGTAACGATTGATATAAAAGCAGGACAAACGGTAGCTTTTGTTGGACCGTCTGGTGCGGGTAAAACGACATTAGTAAACTTACTTCCTCGTTTCTATGAAATTACATCAGGGCAAATAACTGTCGATGGTGTAGATATTCAAGATGTGACGATGCAGTCATTACGGAAACAAATCGGTATTGTTCAACAAGATGTCTTTTTATTCGATGGAACCATTAAAGAGAATGTACTCTATGGTCGCTTAGATGCGACAGATGAAGAGGTAGAAGCAGCCATTGATTCTGCAAAATTACGTGAAGTGATTTCGAACTTACCGGATGGGATTGATACCCAGATTGGTGAAAGAGGAGTTTCACTTTCTGGTGGACAGAAACAACGTTTATCTATTGCTAGAATATTCTTGAAAAACCCTAAAATTCTTATATTAGATGAAGCGACAAGTGCTTTAGATACAGCTACTGAACGCTTTATTCAATCTTCACTCGATGAATTGTCACAAGGGCGAACATCTTTAGTCATTGCTCACCGCCTAGCAACAATTACTAATGCAGATCGCATCATCGTTGTCACTCCTGAAGGAATTATGGAAGATGGAACGCATGAGGAATTATTAGCTCAAAATAACATCTATGCGGATTTATACCGTAGCCAATTTGGTGGGATGTAATGATTTCCAGGGACTAATTGTTCCTGGATTTTTATTGGACGTTAGAGTCTAATAAATTCTTAATCTAAGCTAAGGGGAATGGGATATTTTCAGTCTATCTATGTTATAATATAGTGAATTTAGCGAGGAGTTTTGATATGAAAGAATTAAAAATTACAAATTTACATAAAACTTACGGAACAAAAACTTTACTAGGTGGCGTTGACTTATCAATTCGTACTGGGGATCGAATTGGTTTAATCGGGCCAAATGGGACGGGGAAAAGCTCTCTGTTAAAAGTAATTGCCAATATCGATACATATGATGAAGGTGAGATACTCAAACCTAATGATTACCGCATTGGCTATTTGGATCAACATCCAGAATTGGATTTAGATAAGACGATATTAGAGACAGTCTATGATAGTCCAGCACCCCAAATTCAAAAGTTATTACGCTATGAAAAAGCACGCTTAGATTTGGAAAATGATCCTGAGAATCCGACCAATTTCGACCGCTTCACTAAGATGAGTGATGAAATGAATTTAAATAACGGTTGGGAGATTGAAGTGAATGCCAAAACAATCTTAAGTCAGCTTGGCCTGAATGATTTAAATCGTCTCGTATCTACATGTTCAGGTGGGGAACGTAAACGTATTGGGATTGCTCAAGTGCTAATATCTGAACCTGATTTATTAATCTTAGATGAGCCAACAAACCATTTAGACATATCATCGATTCAATGGTTAGAGAAATATTTAGCTACTTATAAAGGAGCACTATTACTCGTAACGCATGATCGCTACTTCCTAGAGCGTTCAGTTAATAAAATTGTAGAACTAAACTTTGGACAATTGAGAGAATATTCTGGGAATTATCAAGACTATTTAACTAAACGAAGCGAAGAAGCAGCCAATAACGAAAGAATGCAAGAAAAACAAAACCGCTTATTCCAACAAGAACTTAGTTGGATGCGCAAGGGTGCCAAAGCAAGAACCACTAAACAACAAGCACGTATCAATCGTTTTGAAGATTTAAAAGGATCAATCGAATCACGTAATCAAGCAGATGAAGCGATTGATTTTAACTTTGACCAACAAAGAATCGGCCAAAGAATTATGGATTTAGAAAACGTCACTGTTGAGATTGGTGATAAAACTGTTATTGAGAACTTTACGAAAAGTTTTATCAAAGGCGAACGCCTAGGTATTATTGGTGAGAATGGTATCGGTAAATCAACATTTTTAAACACCTTAGCTGGATTACATCCAATTACAAGTGGTATGTATGAAATTGGACAAACAGTTAAGATGGCTTACTACCGTCAATTGGATCAAGACTTACCTGGTGAGATGCGCGTTCTAAAGTATTTAACACAAATTGCGGACGAATTTCAAACGGATGGAGGACAATCTGTTTCAGCAGCATCAATGTTAGAGCAGTTTAACTTCCCTAGAGTGACTCACGGTACTCAAATTAAATATCTTTCAGGTGGTGAGCGCCGACGTTTATATTTACTGACATTATTAATTCAAGAACCAAACGTATTGTTCTTAGATGAGCCAACCAATGATTTAGATATTGAAACACTCACGGTGCTAGAAGATTACTTGGATTCCTTTGTCGGAGTCATAATTATCGTATCCCATGACCGTTACTTCATTGATAAAACGGTGGATCAATTATTAGACATTCAAGGCGAGGGTAAATTTAAGTTAATTTACGGGAATTATAGTGATTATTTAAATACACAAAGTAAGGCACCCGCTCAAACTGAGAAGACAGAAAGTAATGATGCGCCGAAAAAAGACAACGAAAAAGTAAAGACTGATAAAAAACGCATGTCTTATAATGAGAAAAAAGAATGGGCGACAATCGAAAAAGATATCGCAGAAACTGAAGCAGAAATTGAAACAACTCAAGCAGAAATGGCTACACAAGGCAGTGATGCATATAGATTAATGGAATTACAAGAAAAGGTAGAAAGTCTAGAGTTAGCTTTACTAGAGTATTACGAACGTTATGAATACTTAAGTGAACTTTCATTATAGAAAGGATAATTATAGAATGACAACTCAATATCAAGATTTAGTAAGAAAAGTATTAAACGAAGGAACTAAAAAGGAGGACCGTACGGGTGTTGGAACGTTGAGCTTATTTGGTCACCAAATGCGCTTTAATCTCCAAGAAGGCTTTCCTTTATTAACATCTAAACGCGTTCCCTTTGGCCTCATTAAATCAGAATTACTTTGGTTTCTCCGTGGAGACACCAATATTCGCTACCTATTAGAAAATAATAATCATATATGGGATGAATGGGCATTTAAAAATTATGTTGAAAGTGATGCGTATGAAGGACCAGATATGACCGACTTCGGTAGACGTGCCTTAGTAGATGAAGCGTTTAAAGTGCAATATGATGAAGAAATGACTAAATTTCAAAATGAAATATTAACGAATGATGACTTTAGTGAAGAATTTGGTCACTTAGGCGATGTTTATGGTAAACAATGGCGTGCGTGGCAATTACGTAATGGTGAAACCCTTGATCAAATTAAAGTAGTCATTGATCAAATTAAAACAAATCCTGATTCAAGACGACACATTGTATCCGCTTGGAACCCTGAAGATGTTCCTTCAATGGCTTTACCACCTTGTCATACCTTATTCCAGTTTTATGTGGCAGATGGCAAATTAAGTTGTCAATTATATCAAAGAAGTGGCGATATCTTTTTAGGTATTCCATTTAATATTGCAAGTTATGCCTTAATAACGCATTTGATTGCGCGTGAAACTGGTTTAGAGGTCGGAGATTTTGTTCATACAATTGGGGATGCTCATATTTATTCAAATCACCTTGAACAAGCTAAACTGTTATTAGAAAGAGATGTTAGACCGTTACCGCAACTCGTAATTCAAAGTGAAGCAAAATTGGATCAAATTGAAAGTAATGAGATTAAAGTAGAGAATTACAATCCGCATCCTTCAATAAAAGCACCGATCGCAGTTTAAGGAAGTGAAATTATGATAACATTTGTATATGCACAAGATTTAAATGGTGGGATTGGATATAAAAACGACCTACCGTGGAATTTGCCCAATGATTTAAAATTCTTTAAAGATACGACCATGGGACACACAATGTTAATGGGGCGTCGAACGTTTGAATCTATGAATAGACGACTACTACCGGGTCGAAAAACGGTTGTATTAACAACCGATACAACATATGGACAAGATGTTCCAGAGCTAACCGTCGTTCATACAATTGAAGACGTATTGGCTTTGTCAGAAGACCGTAACTTAATGGTTATTGGTGGAGCTAAAGTTTTCTTAGATTTAATTGATTATGCGGATCGAGTGGTAAGAACAGTTATCGAGGATAAATTTTTGAATGATGTTGTCATGCCAGAGATTGATGAAGAGAACTGGGTATTAACAAAAGTCGTTCGGGGCGAAACAGACGAAAAAAATATTCATAAACACCGCTATGAATGGTGGCAACGTAAGGAAGAGGGTAAATAATGACAATTGTACGTTATACAAGACCAGAAATGAAAAATATTTGGTCACTTGAGAAGAAATACGAAACATGGTTAGAAGTTGAGATTGAAGCATGCCAAGCTTGGGCAAACTTAGATGAGATTCCACAAGAAGATGTAGACAAGATTAGACAAAATGCGAGCTTTACTGTTGAGCGAATCTTAGAAATTGAAGAAGAAACGCGTCATGATGTTGTAGCATTTACTCGTTGTGTGAGTGAAAGCTTAGGTGATGAAAGTAAATGGATTCATTACGGTTTAACAAGTACAGATGTGGTTGATACAGCATACGGCTTCCAATTAAAACAAGTCAATGACATCTTAAGAAAAGATATTCAACGCATCATCGATGTTGTTGGTAAAAAAGCTAAAGAACACAAATACACCATTCAAATGGGAAGAACCCATGGTGTTCATGCGGAACCAACAACTTTCGGCTTGAAATTAGCTGGATTTTACTCTGAGTTAAAACGTAATCAAAAGCGTTTTGAAGAAGCGGCGAAAGATGTTGAAGCAGGGAAAATGAGTGGTGCAGTTGGATCATTTGCCAATACACCTCCTGAAGTTGAAGCTTACGTCTGTGAACAATTAGGTATCCGTGCTCAAGATGTTTCAACCCAAGTATTGCCACGTGATTTACATGCACATTACGTTGCGGTTATGGCGTTAATTGGGACAAGTATCGAACGATTTGCGACTGAAATTAGAGGACTACAAAAAACTGAAACACGTGAAGTGGAAGAATACTTTGCTGCAGGACAAAAAGGTTCATCAGCAATGCCTCACAAACGTAATCCGATTGGTAGTGAGAATGTGACTGGTTTAGCAAGAGTAATGCGTGGATACATTACACCCGCATACGAAAATGTCTCACTATGGCATGAACGTGATATTTCACACTCTTCAGCAGAGCGAATTATCTTACCAGATATAACAACTTTACTAAATTACCAAATCAATCGTTTCGCTAATATCATTGAGAAATTAACTGTCTTACCTGGGAACATGGAACAAAACATGGCAAAAACATACGGCTTAATTTATTCACAACGTGTCATGTTATCATTAATCGATGCAGGTCTAACACGTGAAGCAGCCTATGATTTAGTTCAACCACTGACTAAGATTGCTTGGGATGAATCAAAATCCTTTGAAGAATTAGTTAAAGAAAATAAAACGATCAATCAAAAATTATCAAAAGATGAGGTCAATAACTTATTTGATCCTTCATATCATTTAACACAAGTAGATGCTATATTCAAACGTGTGGGACTAGACTAAAGAAAGAGGGATAACATGCCAACAATTGGAATGATCGGCGTTGGTAATATGGGGTCTGCGATTGCAAAAGCAATACTTAAAGCAGGGTACTCGATGATATTACATAACCGCACACAAGAGAAATTAGCCGTCTTAGCTGAACAAGTTGGCGCAGACGTTGTCGGATCAGAATCATTGGATGAATTAATCAATGAATCAGACATCATCTTTATTGGGGTGAAACCAAATCAATTTGGAACGATCTTTGAACAACTCGATGATTTAGTCATTGAATCTAAACCAAAAACTTGGGTGAGTATGGCTGCCGGGCTATCAATCACGCAATTAGAAACTTTTACACCTGCTTCTCATAAATGGATTCGTACCATGCCAAATACGCCAGTCGAAATTGGCGAAGGGTATATTGCATATTGTACATCAGAAAATACTGACGTTGAAAAAATAACTCTTTTTGAAAAAAGTCTACAGTATGCAGGTATCGTCGAAGCGATACCAGAATCACTTTTTAATGCTGTAACTGGTTTAGCCGGGTCGAGCCCAGCCTTCATATATCAACTGATAGAGGCGATGAGCGACGTTGGAGTAGAACATGGTCTCTCACGTGAACAAAGTCGTAAAATGGCATCACAGGCTGTAAAAGGCGCTTCTAGCATGGTTATAGAGACGGGTATGCATCCAAGCGAACTGAAAGATAAAGTAACTAGCCCAAATGGCACGACAATTGCGGGTGTTGTTGCGCTTGAACATGCTGGATTTAAATCAGCGATTAACAAAGGCGTAACAGCAGCTATTAATAAATCTATTCAAATGAGTAAGAAATAGAGGGAGAAAAAATATGACACTTGGTTACTTAAATACACCAGTAAATGAGAGTTATCATATTGATGTCACTGATGGTCATTCTTTATATGTTGAAGAATGTGGGAATCCAGAGGGTATTCCAGTAGTATTTCTACATGGTGGTCCTGGGGGAGCTATTAGTGAGAAATCACGTCGTTTTTTTAACCCAGAGAAATACCGGATTATTTTATTTGATCAAAGAGGGACAGGACGCAGCAAACCCTTTTTATCACTTGAGAACAATACAGTTGATGCGAGTGTCGAGGACTTAGAAGCCATTCGTCAACACTGTCAAATTGACACTTGGATTGTCTTTGGTGGAAGTTACGGCTCAACATTAGCCTTAGCTTATGCGATTAAATATAAGGAAAAAGTGGAGCAACTTGTCTTACGTGGGATATTCTTAGGCAGACAAGCAGATATTGATTGGTTGTTTAAGTTTGGTGCGAGTGAGTTTTATCCTGCTGAATTTGATCAATACAAATCATTTATCGAAGAAGATAAGCAAAGTGACTTAATCAGTGCCTATTATGAACTAATGACTCAAGGAAGTGACGAGGAACGAGAAGCAGCGGCCCAACAATGGAATATTTGGGAATCTAGCCTAGTGTTACATAGACCAGTTAAACAAGAAGTGTCTCCAGTTAAACCAGGGGATTTATCACTTGGCTTATTAGAAGCGCATTACTTCAAACACCACATGTTTTGGGATGATGATAATTATTTGCTGAATCATGTTTCAGTCTTAAAAGATATTCCAATTCATATTGTCCATGGACGGTATGATGTTGATTGTCGGGTGAGTGGAGCCTATGAATTACAACAAAAGTTACCTCATGCTTCATTAGAAATTGTTGAAGAAGCAGGACACTCCCCCTTTGAAGATAATATGATGAGTGCACTCCTTAACATTATGGATACTTTAGCAAAATAAAAACATCCATTCGTTTCAACTGAAACGGATGGATGTTTCTTTATACGTAGAATAATACGCTGATATACATGAAGAAAGCACCAGCCATAACAAACAAGTGCCAAATAATGTGCATCCATTTGTTATTTTTCATACTATAAAAGATTGTACCTAATGAATAAACAATACCACCAATCGCGAGTAACGCTATACCTGTAATTTCGATGGTTTGTAAGAGTGGGTAGATAATTGTAACGCCTAACCAACCTAATCCTAAGTACATAAAAGTACTTAAACGAGGAAACTTATTAATATGGAAAAGTTCGAAAAAGATTCCAACCAAAGCTAAGCCCCAAACTAAAATTAAGAAAAATAATCCTAATCGTCCGCCAACACCAATAACTACGTATGGTGTATAAGTACCTGCAATTAAAATATAAATGGCACTGTGATCTAAACGTTGAAAAAAGTCTTTGAATTTCGTAAAACTTAAACTATGGTAAAGGGTAGAATTCAGAAAAAGTATGACTAAACTTGCGCCGTAAACGACATAAGCAACAATGGCAGTGGGTGAAGATAGATCAATTCCTTTTATGATAAGTAGGATTAACCCTACAATACTAAGAATCGTTCCAACACCGTGAGTCATTGCGTTCAATACTTCAACTAGTATTGCTTTACCTTTTGATTGTGATTTATTATCCATCTATTCACCTTCCTAGTGACTTTTTAATTCTGTTTTAATTATACCAAATAGAAAGCAATAAACATAACTTTCATATAGTAAATAGTCTAATAAATCTTTATAACGGATTATTTGCGTTCTATTTTCCAGTCATATTCGGCGAGTTGCCCGAATAACTCAGGTTTTTCAGCAAAATTCTCCATTGCCATATCAATTAATTCGTAATCTAGCAAATCACCAGAATTCTCGAATTCAAACTCAACATTCCCAGTAAATGTAACATGCACAACGGCTTTTCCCATAGTTTTTCTCCTTCATGGTAACATAAGATAAAGTTAATTATAGATATGAAAAAGACAAAGTCAATCTGAAATTAAAAACATTTGTAATTAGTTTAAAACTAAGATATAACTAATAGAATGATAAGTTTTGTTTTGATTATTTAAATACGATGTTATAATAAATTCATGACTTATTAAGGATAAATTGAAAGTAGGTAATTTAATGCGACCTTCGTTTTACGAATACATTCTTAGATATGTGAATCATGATGCGAATGATCCGATTAGCCGTCTTGCAAATCGCATACATTCTGATCAAAGTTTTCCAAAGAAGAGTGAAAGCTTTGATGAAGTATCGACATACTTAGAATCATCGCCAGAGTATAGTAAATTATTAGTCATTTTTGATGATACTTGGCAATCATATCAATTTGATAATTTTTAAGGAGGAATAATAAAATGAGTGTACATATTGGAGCAAAAAAAGGTGACATTGCAAAAACAGTTCTATTCCCAGGGGATCCGTTAAGAGCGAAATTTATTGCGGAAACATTTTTAGAGAATGTAACACAATACAATACGGTTCGTAATATGTTTGGTTATACGGGAGAGTATAACGGAGTTAAAATTTCAGTACAAGGATCGGGTATGGGAATTCCTTCCGCAATGCTTTATGCTGAAGAACTATATACTGAGTATGAAGTTGAAACGATTATCCGTATTGGTTCTGCGGGTGGTATGAAAAATGAAGTTAAAGTTCGTGATATTGTATTTGGTCAAGGAGCAACGACAGATTCAAGCATCTTACAAAATATCTTTAACGGACAAGTACATTATTCTGCTATCGCTAATTTTGAAGTGTTAGATATTGCTTATCACTTAGCGACAGAGTCATTAAGTGAAGATAATATCCATGTTGGGAATATCTTATCAAGTGATCGTTTTTATAATGAAGAGATGGACAAGAAAAAATTAGCAGATTACGGTGTTTTAGCGGTTGAAATGGAAGCAGCAGGACTTTATGCTGTCGCAGCCAAACATAACCGTAAAGCTTTAGCTATGTGTACAATTAGTGACCACCTAATCACAGGTGAGGAAACAACAGCAGAAGAACGTCAAAATACATTTACACAAATGATGAAAATCGCTTTAGAAACTGCAGTGAAACTAGATAAATAGAAAAAACTGAGGTGAGAATATGAAAAAAAGTTTTAAATATGGGTCTATCGCCTCTATCGTCGTTATTTTCGCCTTTGTATTTTTTAGTTCATCTTCGCTATCAGAAGTTCATGGTTTTGAATGGTTATTTGGTGACGAAGAATCGAATGTTGAAGAACTGAGTGATGATGATATTCAGAATTTTATGGATAATTACTATGCCATTCAACAATTCTATATTGAGGATGTAAGTAAAGATCAATTAATGGAAGGTGCACTGAAAGGGATGGTAGATTCCATCGGAGACCCTTACTCAGAGTATTTAAATGCCCAAGAATCGGCAGATATGAATGAAACCGTTGAAGGATCATTTCAAGGTGTCGGTATTCAAATTATGGCGAGCGATGACCAAATTGTTATTGTAACGCCGATAGATGGAACGCCAGCCAGTGAAGCCGGAATTCAACCGAATGATATTATTCTAGAAGCCGATGGTACTGAGCTAACTGGGATGGATACGAATGAAGTTGTTGAATTAATTCGTGGCCAAGAAGGCTCAACCGTGAATCTATTAATTCAACGTGGTACTTCAGAATTTAATGTTGAATTAGAACGTGCTGAAATTCCTATCACAACAGTGACTGGTGAATTGGATGAAGATGATGCGACCATCGGAAATGTTCAAATTACCCAGTTCAATGGAACAACTTATGATGAATTAGTCACAGCAGTTGAAGATTTACGTGAACAGGGCGCAACATCCTTTGTATTTGATTTAAGATATAATCCAGGTGGATTGTTAGATCAAGGATTAGCCATTAGTAATATGTTCTTAGAAGACGATGAAATCATTATGCAAATGGAAGAGAGTGGGACAACAACATCCACTTATGTTGCGAATGATTCAGAATACGGAGATTTCCAAATTAATGAACCTTATGTCTTGTTAATTAATGAAGGTAGCGCGAGTGCAAGTGAAATTTTAGCAGCTGCGATTAAAGAAAATACTGACGCACCTATTGTAGGTACAACAAGTTTTGGTAAAGGTTCTGTACAAACTATCTTAAATCCGACTGACTTCGGAGAGTTAAAACTAACTTTTGCGCGTTGGTTAACACCTAGCGGTGAGTGGATTCATGATGTAGGGGTTGAACCAACAGTTCAAGTAGAAGGACATCCAATTGAAACGTCTATTATACTTGACTCTGAAGAAGTCCTTGCTTTAGGTGATGGCTCTGATCAAGTTGAATCACTTACAAATATGTTAGATGCTTTTGGTTATGAAGTGAATGTCGGCACTTACTTTGATGAAACGATTCAAACAGCTGTCGAGCAGTTCCAAGAAGATAATGATTTAGAAGTCACTGGAGAAGTGACGGGTGAAACTGCCACGACTTTAAATACTAAAGCTAGAGAGTATATTCAAGAAAATGACGCTCAGTATGATGCTGCAGTGGATGTGTTAGTTGAGTTAGTTTCCGAAGGTGAAGCAGCGTGAGATTGCTCAAGTATCTAATTAATGAATTAGTGAGTATCATATTTGCCGTATTGGTTGCAGTGCTAATCTTTTTAGCACTGCGCCATTATGTTTTACAGCCTTTTCAAGTCGAAGGAAGTTCGATGGAACCACAATTACATAATCAAGATCAGATGGTTATGCTGAGAAATAATGAAATAGAACGCTTCGATGTTGTAGTATTCCCAGACCCTAGAGGTTCGGGGGACTCGTATGTGAAGCGAATCATCGGGCAACCCGGTGATGAGTTATATTTCTCAAATGATACATTATATTTAAACAATCAAGCAGTTGAAGAACCGTATTTAGAACCAATTAAATCAGAAACTGAAGGGAAATTTACCGAAGATTTCAGTTTATGGGATACTTTAGGTTTGACGCAAGTTCCAGAAGGCTATTACTTTGTAATGGGAGACAATCGACCCTATTCGGGTGATAGTCGTCAGTTTGGACTCATTCAAGCCGAAGATATTCAAGGAGTGACTAATTTTGTCTACTTTCCTTTCGAACGATTTGGTAAGATAGAAGAGTATAATTTAACAGAGAATGGAACAGTAAACATTTTAGAATAGAGGTGGATATTTTATGTCATCAAATATTATACAGTGGTTTCCCGGTCATATGGCGAAAGCTAGACGTGAAGCTACAGAAAAAATGCATCTAGTTGATGTCGTTATTGAATTAGTTGACGCTAGAATTCCAGAATCAAGCCGTAATCCAATGATTAATGAGATTGTTGGAAACAAACCAAGAATTATTGCATTGAATAAAAGTGATTTAGCCGATAGTGAAGTAACGAATCTATGGTTAGACTATTATGAATCACAGAATATACCTGCTGTCGCGATTGATTCGCAACACAATAAGGGTTTACGAAAACTTCAACAAAGAATCCAAGCAATTATGGCGGATTACTTTGAGAAACAAAAAGAACGAGGCGTTAAACCAAGAGCCATTCGTTTGATGATCCTTGGAATTCCTAACGTCGGTAAGTCTACTTTGATTAATCGATTTGTAGGAAAGAACCAAGCACAAACGGGGAACAAGCCAGGGGTCACTAAAGCCCAACGTTGGCTAAAAATTAATAAAGACTTTGAATTATTAGATACACCTGGTATTTTATGGCCTAAATTCGAAGATCCGAATGTGGGAACTAAATTAGGCATTACAGGTGCGATTAAAGATACATTATTATATATGGACGATCTTGCTTTATTTTTACTTGCATACTACCAAGAGAATCATGTAGATCTTTTAGTTAACAGATACAATGTGACTCAAGACGATGTATTAAATAATACACCGGTAGACTTATTAATTAAAATTACCGAAAAAATGAACTTGAGAGATGACTATGAAGCCGCAAGCCAAAGAATCATCTTTGATTACCGAAAAAATAACTTAGGCTCAGTGACATTAGATAAAGTTGAGCAAGTGACACATGAGTAAAATGACTATCAAAGACATCAAGGAATTGTTATCTAATGAAGAATTGACGGAGGCTCAATTGACTGAGTTAAAACTAGACGAACGCAAAGGTGTTCAGAAATTATTAAAGCAATTCGAAATTAAAAAGCAAAAGTTAGCAAATCAATTACTTGAGCATCAGACGAGATTAGAATTCGAACTTGATCTTTATGACAAGCAAAATCTAACGTATATTGCGGGAATTGATGAAGTAGGTCGTGGTCCACTTGCTGGACCGGTAGTTGCGGCCAGTGTTATATTACCTCGAGATATGGATAAACTTGTTGGAATTAATGATTCTAAATCATTATCACACGCTAAACGTGTTGAATACGCAAAAGTAATTAAAGAAGTGGCCATTGCTTACAGTATTATTGAAATAGATAACTCTGTAATTGATAAGGTTAACATACTGGAAGCTACAAAGATAGCTATGTTAAAAAGTGTAAGTGAGTTACCAATTAAGCCACAACACTTGTTAATTGATGCACTTAATTTGAACACTGATATTCCACAAACTAAAATTATTAAAGGTGATGAACGATCGATTTCCATTGCAGCAGCGAGTATTATAGCAAAAGTACATCGAGATGAGCTGATGTTAAGTTATCATCGATTATATCCTGAATTTGAATTTGATAAAAATATGGGTTACGGGACAAAAAATCACTTAGATGCCTTACAACAATTTGGCTATACACCGATTCATAGACATTCATTTTCACCCGTAAGTAATGCGACATCGATATATAATAGTAGAAAGACGAAATAATTTAAATTATTTCGTCTTTTTTTAATGGATTTGCCTCTTTTTTTTGTATATATATATGGAGGTGTAAAATGAAATTAAAAATTAAAGAACAACTCGTTTTCCTAAAAGCAAAAAATGTATCACACAAAGTATTGGCTACTTATTTAGAAGTCATTATGGATGATCGATTATTAAGAGAAGAACTTGAACCCCAAGAATGTCAGAGAATATTAATTGAAGTTAAACAAAGAAAACAAGTAAAACTGGCAGCGGAAATAAATTTTAATCATATTCGTACAACTGAGTTAACTACTTTAACTCAATTAGCACAGCATTCTATTATGATAGGTGAATATCATTATCCAATGTTGTGGTACCATACGGCACAACCACCCATACTTGTCTTTTACAGGGGAGATATAGAACTTTTAAGAGAACCGAAGGTTTCTGTCATTGGGACACGGCAAATTACCACATATGGAAAGTTAGTCACTCGTGAGATAATAGAAGCCTTATCAAAAGAAGCATGGGTGAGCGTATCAGGCTTAGCTTTAGGTGTTGATGCTTCAGTACATGAGTATTCACTCGAACATCCTAATGGTAGAAGTATTGCGATTATACCATGTGGCTTGGACTATTATTACCCAAGGGCGAATAAATATATTCAAAAAAGAATGGAACAACAAGATCTCATATTAAGTGAGTATTTGCCCAACATTAAGCCGATGAAACATCATTTTGTATTAAGAAATCGATTAGTAGCCGGCTTATCCAAGGCAACCATCGTCATTGAAGCAGCACAAAAAAGCGGCAGTTTAATCACTGCTAACTACGCCTTGCAGTATAACCGCGAAGTCTTTGCTGTACCTGGGCGTATTACCGATGAACAATCAAGAGGGTCTAATGACTTAATCCAAATCGGAGCAACACCTATATTAGATATTCCATCGATGATTGACGAATTAAGGGGAATTTTTCAAATGCAAGGATATTAATTAAATGACACGTATATATATAGAAGAAAAAATTCATTTGAACTTTATTTTATTGTCTATATAATGGATAGAAAAATATAAAGTTGAAAATTACTATTTGACATCATTATCAGAATGGACTAATATGTTTACGATTTTATAAATTAAACATATCGAAAAATAAAAATAATTTAAAGGAGTTGATTGAGGGTGGCATATAAATATTTAGTCATCGTCGAATCACCAACCAAAGCTAAAACAATAGATAAATATTTAGGTAGAAACTATAAAGTTGTAGCGAGTAAAGGTCACTTAAGAGACTTACCAAAAAGTAAGATGGGGATTGATTTTGAAAATAATTTTGATCCTCAATATATAACTATACGTGGCCGTGGTGATACTGTTAAAGAATTAAAAAAATTAGCAAAAAAAGCTGAAAAAGTCTATCTCGCAGCCGATCCGGACCGCGAAGGGGAAGCAATTGCTTGGCATTTAAGCTATATTCTAGGCTTAGAAGAAGGAGACAAAAACCGCGTTGTATTTAACGAGGTTACTAAAGATGCTGTTAAAGACGCATTTAAAACTCCGAGAGAAATTAACCAGGACTTAGTTGACTCACAACAAGCCCGTCGTATTTTAGACCGAATTGTTGGGTATTCAATTTCACCATTACTTTGGAAAAAAATCAAAGGTGGTTTGAGTGCAGGGCGAGTTCAATCAACGGCCTTAAAATTAATCATTGACCGTGAGAATGAGATTCGAGCATTTAAACCTGAAGAATATTGGTCAATTCCTACTAAATTCAAAAAAGGTCGCTCAAGTTTTGAAGCACAATTCTATGGTGAGAATGGTAAAAAGGTTGAACTGACTTCTGAAGAGCAAGTAAAAGGGATCTTAGATAAACTCGAACAAGATAAAGAATTTAAAATTGTTGATATCGAAGAAAAAGAACGTCGTCGTAAACCACCTAAACCTTACACGACAAGTACACTTCAACAAGATGCATCAAACCGTATTAATTTCCGAGCTGGGAAAACGATGATGATTGCTCAACAATTATATGAAGGGATTGCGATTGGGAAGAATACAATCGGTTTAATCACTTATATGCGTACGGACTCGACACGTATTTCTCAAACAGCTAAAGCAAGTTCAAGTAATTATATTAAAGAGAAATTCGGTCAAGAGTATCTTGGAAAAGGTGCAGCAGTGACAAATTCTGCTAACACCCAAGATGCCCATGAGGCGATTCGTCCTTCAGATGTGACTTTAGCGCCGGATGACATTAAAGAATATCTATCGCGTGATCAATTTAGATTATATTCATTAATTTGGTCACGTTTCGTAGCGAGCCAAATGACAGATGCTGTGTATGACACAATTCGTGCTGACATCACTCAAAACGACGTGAATTTTCGTGCGAATGGCTCTCGAATAAAATTCGAAGGGTTCTTAAAAGTATATGAATCTAAATCTAAAAAAGATAATTACTTACCAGACTTATCTGTAGACGATTTAGTTAAACTTGCTGAAATTAATCCAGAACAACACTTTACTCAACCGCCTGCTCGATACAATGAAGCAAGTTTAGTGAAGGTTCTTGAAGAATTAGGTGTCGGTCGTCCGTCAACTTATGCACCAACACTTGAAACATTGAGAAAAAGATACTATGTTAAAATGGTCGCAAAACGATTTGAACCGACAGAACTTGGTGAAATTGTTAATAGTGTGATGGTAGAGTTCTTCCCAGATATCGTTGATACTGACTTTACAGCTGGTATGGAAAGAGGCTTGGATGAGGTTGAAGACGGTAAGCAAAATTGGGTTAAATTATTAGACGAATTCTATACTGGCTTCGATAAAGAAATTAAACAAGCTGAAGTTAATATGGAAGAAATCGAAATTAAAGATGAACCTGCTGGCTTTGATTGTGATGTTTGCGGACATCCAATGGTAATTAAAATTGGCCGTTATGGTAAATTCTACGCATGTAGTGCTTTCCCAGACTGTCGAAATACGAAAGCCATCGTTAAGAAGATCGGCGTTACTTGTCCAACATGTAAAGAAGGCGAAGTTGTTGAGCGTAAATCTAAGAAAAATAGAATTTTCTATGGATGTACTCGCTATCCTGAATGTGACTTTGTTTCATGGGATAAACCAATTGCACGTTCTTGTCCAAAATGTGATCACTTCTTAACTGAAAAAGTAACAAGAAAAGGTAGTCAAGTGAAATGTAGTAACTGTGATTACGCTGAAGAATTAGTAAATTAATCCAATTTGCGATAACTATTCAATTGAGTAGTTATCGTTTTTTTATTTATAAATTTCATATTTAGTTTATGAAAACGTGTTAAACTAATAAAGTACTATAAAAATGATACGGTTTTCATATTAATCAGACCTTGGAAGGATTACAAAATGCATTTTAATTGATAGAATGTTAAAAGGTACTGTAAAATGGTATGGACCTTTTTTATAGGATTAACTTAAAAGTAAAAATATTGCGATAGATGCATGAAAGACTTATAGTTGAAATGAGGGATAGAATGGAAGAATATATGAGTCAATTTCTAAATCATATTGAGAATGAACGACGTTACTCTAAACAAACTGTCCTGGCCTATTCAAAAGACTTGAAGGAATTTCATAATTTTTTAAAAAGTTCTGGAGAAACAGATATTTCAAAATTAGTCTATCAAGATTTTAGACTATTTTTAGCTTTTTTAAATGAGAGAGAATTAGCCCGAACAACCATTTCTAGAAAGTTATCAAGTTTACGAGTATTTTTTAAATACGCTTTAAGAATGGAATGGATCGAAAGTAATCCAATGGAGTTAATTCAATACAGTGTTAAAAAACAACATTTACCTGAATTTTTTTATGAAGATGAGATGCGAGAACTATTTACCGCGATTGAAGTGTCAGAGTCATCCATGCAGTTGTTACATAGTGCATTGGTAGAGTTACTCTATGCCACTGGAATGCGAGTTAGTGAGTTAACTAACTTGACACTCCAGCAAGTAGATTACGATATGTCACTAGTTCGAGTGATTGGTAAAGGGAATAAAGAACGCATTATTCCTGTAGGCGATTTTGCATTAAAAAGCCTAACAAAATATATTCAGGAATTAAGACCTGAACTTGTTGCTAAAAGTAAGCCAGAAGATAGGAATTATGTTTTTTTATCAAAAACGGGCTTACAACTAAGTCCAACGCAAGTTAGGAAGATACTTAATTCCATCGTTAAAGAAGCCGGACTAAACCTTTCAATTCATCCTCATAAACTTCGCCATACATTTGCGACGCATTTATTGAATAATGGAGCAGATATGCGGAGTGTGCAGGAATTATTAGGACACGAAGACTTAAGTTCAACGCAAGTTTATACACATGTAACAAAAGATCGTTTAAGGAGCACTTATTTAAATGTGTTTCCAAGAGCAAAGCGACAATCTAAGGAGGAATAATAATGACAACAATATGTGCAGTTAAAAAAGATAATAAAGTAGCAATGGCCGGAGACGGTCAAGTAACAATGGGTGAAAGTGTTATTATGAAAGGTGGCGCCAAGAAATTACGCCGTATTTATAATAATGATGTCATTGTTGGCTTTGCTGGTGGGGTTGCGGATGCGATTACCTTATCAGAAATGTTTGAGGAAAAACTCCAAGCTCACCAAGGACAATTAGCTCGTGCGGCGGTTGAGGTTGCTAAACAATGGCGCACAGACCGTTCACTTCAAAAATTAGAAGCATTATTAATCGTTATGGACCGCAACAACATCTTACTTGTTAGTGGGACGGGTGAAGTCATTGAACCAGATGATGGCGTCTTAACGATTGGATCAGGAGGTAACTTTGCCTTATCTGCAGCCAGAGCAATGTTAAGATATGGTAACTTATCTGCGGAAGAGATTGCCAAAAACTCTTTACAAATTGCAAGTGAGATTGATGTATTTACAAACGATAATATTATTGTCGAATCATTTAAAGATTAATTTATACAATTACAGATTTACTAGGAGGATATCATGGATAACTTAACACCAAGAAAAATTGTGGAAGCTTTAGATCAATATATTGTTGGTCAAGGTGACGCAAAACGATCAGTTGCCATCGCATTACGAAATCGAATTCGTCGACTAAAACTCGATGATGAATTACAAAGAGAAGTAAAACCTAAGAATTTACTTATGATTGGACCAACTGGGGTAGGTAAGACTGAGATTGCAAGACGTTTAGCTGACATTGCTCAAGCGCCTTTCATTAAAGTAGAAGCAACGAAATTTACAGAAGTAGGTTATGTGGGTCGAGACGTTGAATCAATGGTTCGTGACTTAGTTGAGAATAGTATTCGTCTACTTAAGAAACAGAAACAAGAAGAAGTTAAAGAGACAGCTGAAGCCAAAGCGATTGAACGCATCGCGAAAGCATTGAAACCAGGTGAAAAACCTGCTAAAGCTGAGTCAACTTCGCAACAAAACCAAGCAAATCCTTTTGGAAACTTTGCGGAAATGTTTAAGCAAATGAATCCCGCAGGAAATGACGTTGAGGAAGAAGAAGAGGAAATTGTCACAGAAGAAGTTGCAGCCACTCGTCGTGCCATTCGTCAACAAATTCGTGAAGGTAAGTTAGATAATCATGAAGTGACAATTAAAATGGAAGAGAAAAAGCTTCAATTAAATAGTATGAATCCAGCAATGGAACAAATGATGGACATGCAAGAAAGTTTAAATGCGCTCAAGCCTAAAAAGAAAATTGAACGTACTATTACCGTTGCAGAAGCAATCAAATTACTGACAGAAGAAGAAGCAGATAAATTAATCAATCAAGATGATATTAATCAAAAAGCCTTAGAACTTGCACAAAGTAATGGAATTATCTTTATTGATGAGATTGATAAAATTGCATCAAAAAACCAAAACAGTGGTGAAGTCAGCCGTCAAGGTGTTCAACGAGATATCTTACCAATCGTTGAAGGCAGTCAAGTTCAAACTAAATATGGTATTATCGAAACGGATCATATCTTATTCATTGGATCGGGTGCTTTCCATGAATCAAAACCATCTGATTTAATCCCTGAGTTACAAGGACGCTTCCCGATTCGTGTGAATCTAGATGACTTAACTGGCAGTGACTTTGTAAGTATCTTAACAGAGCCTAAGAACGCTTTAATTAAACAATACGAAGCGATGTTAGCCACTGAAGGTGTAGAGATTCATTTCACTGAAGCTGCGATTGAAAAACTAGCAGAATATGCGGTACGCTTAAATGATACAACTGATAACATTGGAGCGAGACGCCTGCATACTATCCTAGAAACAGTCTTGGAAGAATTATTATTCGAATCAGCTGAAATGCAAATGGGAGAAATTGAAATTACAGAACAATACGTTGAGCAACGACTAGAGAAAATCGTTGAAAACCGTGATTTAAGTCACTATATCTTATAATAGAAACTGGGAGGAACCTAAATGATTACTTTAGAAAATGACTATTTAATCGTTAAAATTAAAGAAGAAGGTGCCGAACTCGTTTCAATCGTCGATAAGAAAACGGATTATGAATTCTTATGGCAAGCCGATGAAAAGTATTGGGCAAGACATGCACCGGTGTTATTTCCAATTGTCGGAAAGTTAAAAGATGACACTTACCAATACGATGACAAAGAATATCATATGACTCAACATGGCTTTGCTAGGGATTTACCATTTCACGTTCAAAATGTAACGAGTAATTCAGCAAGTTTATATTTAAAAAATACGGATGAAACACATGAGAAGTATCCTTTTGAATTTAGCTTACAAATTAACTACATCTTGCATTACTCTAGCATTACGGTAAGTTATGAGATACTCAATCCATCTACAGATAAGACTTTATATTATAGTATTGGAGGGCATCCTGCTTTTAATGTAAGTCAATCTCCATCAGGTTCTAAAGAAGAATTTGATGATGTCTCTTTCAGATTCGAACCTGCGGGTCAATATTTGCAAATTCCGCTAAGTAAAGACGGTTTGACGACACCAAATAAAGCGAAATATGTCGAAGTGAACGAAGTTCCGTTAAAACATACAACATTCAAAAACGACGCTTTAATTTATCAAATCAGTCAGCAAACTGAGATAGTATTAGAAGATAAAGCAAATGATGTCGCAATTAGAATGAAGCCAAATCGCATGGATTTTGTTGGGATTTGGTCACCATATCCTAAACGTGCGCCTTTCGTTTGTATTGAACCTTGGTCGGGTATTGCAGATCCTGATAATACAACGGGTCATTTAGCTGAAAAATATGCTATTCACGAATTACGTGCGTCGCAATTGATGACACATGACTACACAATATCATTTAGCAAAAATTAACCGATAAAAAAACCGCCTTTTATTAGATAATCTCTACTATAAAGTAGAACTTATCGCCCAAGGCGGTTTTTTGATTTAATTTTTTGGTTTATTCAATCCCCAATTAATACGACTTTCATTTCCTTTTAAAAGTCTTTGGATATTTGTACGATGACGATACAGAAGTAACAGTGCAATAAGTATGAAACCTACTTTGTAAACAGGTTCCGGATTTGTAATCGCAATATATAGTGCTATGATAGAATAGCTTGTCATCGACGATAGACTGACTGTACTTGTTAAGAATATCAGAAGACCTAAGATTAAAACTAAAGCTAATGCGAGATAAATATTAAATGCGACTAATACGCCGATTGAAGTTGCGACAATTTTTCCACCGCGAAAGCCAGCCCATAAAGGGTAAGAATGCCCAATAACACAAACTAAGGCAGTCGCCATTATAATTAACGGAGACTCGGGGAATAAATTTTTTGCAATGAGTACTGGGATTAAACCTTTCAGTACATCAACAATCGTTACCATGACTGCCGCACGAAAACCAAAATTTCGTCCAACATTGGTTGCGCCACTGCCTCCACTACCTAAAGAGCGGACATCAATATCATGGCGTGTTCTTGAATAAAGTACGCCAGTAGGAAATGATCCAATACAGTATGCTAAGATGACCCATACGAAAGGCCAGATATTATTCATTATTGTTTCCATAGCAACCTCCTAATAACTGGCTTTATTTTACCATATAAAATTTAATTAATATAGATAATTTAATATAGTGAAAGGTCATTAATATGTATTGGATATTAAAAGAGTTTGCAATATCTTAGTTCTTTGTATAAAATTCAAAAGGTCAAACGCAATGAAATCGTGACAAATAAACATTTTAAAATTTAATACAGAAAAATAGAGAAATTTTTGATACGGAAATTTCAAGTTGAAGTTAGCCACTTATCGTAAACAATGTGTTACCTACTAACTTACTGTATTG